>OY787533.1:1504230-1805077 GCA_963678925.1 uncultured Acidaminobacter sp.
TCAAAAAGCTAAAATATCACACGTTATCATCGGTACATTCCTATTCCAAGGTCTGCTTACCGTAGCACTTCCAGTTGCAAACGAAGCTATAAAGGTCGGCAACCTTTCGGAAGTTCTCAGAATGATCGTACAGAACGGCATTATCCTGTATGCCCTTACTAAAGTTGGAGGTGAATCATAATGTCTCAAGATACTACTATGACTCCAGCTGTACAGACTGAATCACTGGGTTCAAGATTCAAGAGCTTTCTGATCAACTACAGTGTTACGATTCTATTCGTAATTCTAGGTATTGTAGGTGCGTGGCTGTCGGGTCTTCCGATTTTCTTCCTCGTAAGCGAGCTCCTGACACGTATTACACGTAACTCCTTCCTTGTACTGTCTCTGCTCATCCCGGTTCTTGCAGGTATGGGTCTGAACTTCAGTATTACCATTGGTGCCATGGCAGGCCAGCTTGCCATCGTACTCGTAACGCACTGGGGTGTCGGCGGCTTTCCAGGCTTCCTGCTCGCAGCTGCAATTTCAGCACCATTTGCCATCGTATTCGGTATTTTCACCGGAAAACTGCTCAACAAGACACGTGGTCAGGAAATGATTGCTTCAATGATCACAGGCTTCTTTGCAAATGGTATCTATCAGTTTATATTCCTGTTTGCGCTTGGAACCATCATTCCATTTACTGACGCAGCCATGATGATGTCATCAGGCGTCGGCATCCGGAATACAGTTGACCTTTCAGGCGACAAGGGCATTAAGTATGCCCTTGACGGTCTTGCAAAATGGCCATTCTTCTATGTCCTTCTTGCTGGATGTGCAATCGGCATCGTATATTATGTGCTCAAGCTTTTCGTCAACAAGGGCACACACCTTACAGACTCCGACAAGCGCAAGGGATACTTCTCCATGGCGCTTTGCATAGCTGGTGTTGCTGTATCTGCTTGGATCATGTTCAGTACGTCGCTTCCACTGCAGGTTGCCATGCTGAAGAACCTCAAGCTGCCAATCGTGACATCACTCGTCATCATCGCGCTTTGCATGTTCAATATTGTCATCGTACGTACAAAGCTCGGTCAGGACTTCAGAACCGTTGGCCAAGACCAGCATATCGCACAGGTATCCGGTATTCATGTTGACAAGATCCGTATCATTGCCATTACCATTTCCATGGTACTTGCATCATGGGGTCAGCTCATCTTCCTTCAGAACATGAGTGTACTCAACACTTACGGCAGCCACGTGCAAATCGGTATGTTCTCTGTAGCAGCACTGTTGATCGGTGGCGCTTCCGTTTCTCGTGCAACTGTTGGACAGGCGATTCTGGGCGTTATCCTATTCCATACGCTCTTCATCGTATCACCAAAGGCAGGACAGAACCTCTTTGGTGACGCACAAATCGGTGAGTTCTTCCGTGCATTCGTTGCTTACGGCGTAATCGGCGTTTCACTTGGCCTGCATGCCATGAGAAAGTACCACGAAGCGAAAAAGCGATAACTCTTTTCTAAAAGATAATCAATATTCTCCTCCATCTTCAATATTATTGGTTATAATCATGACCGCCGGCTTAGCCGGCGGTTTGTTCTGCCCCTATAAGGGGCTGGTACCTGCTGCACTCGGAAGTGCATGAATAGTCCGCCTTGCGCACTAACTTTCTCAACTACCGCTAAAGCGGTTTATTTTTTGTTTTTGATCTCCTGCTTACCCGTAAACGGGTCGATGTACTCTTTCAGACTGATCTGATCAGATATCTTGTCTTCCTCTATCTGATTTCTAATGTATTCCTGAATCTTTTTCGCATTCTTTCCTACCGTATCGACATAATACCCTCGACACCAGAAATGCCTGTTTCCATACTTGTATTTCAGGTTGGCATGCCTATCAAATATCATTAAGCTACTTTTTCCTTTTAGATAACCCATTATTTGAGATACGCTGTATTTGGGCGGAATTCTTATCAGCATATGCACATGATCTGGGCATAATTCAGCTTCAACTATTTCTATGCCTTTTCTATCACATAAATCTCTTAATATTTTTCCAACATCAGTCTTCAATTTTCCATAAATCACTTGTCTTCTATACTTCGGGGCGAACACTATGTGATATTTGCAGTTCCATCTTGTGTGTGTTAAACTCTGATTGTCCATACGGGACGTTCCTCCTTTTTAGTTAGTGCGGTCGGCAAACCTACACTAGTATACTAAATCGGAGGTTCTTTTTGCTTGAAGCTAAAGCTAATTCCCTCCACTCGCATAGCGAGTGGTTTATTTGTTTTGAACACTTCGTGATTCAAAACACACTTAAGTGTACAAGTAAAAAGGGAACGGCTCTTAGAGCCGTTCCCTTTATTATATTAAACGCATGATCCAGACTAGTCCATTTTCATGATGTCATCGACATGGGCCTGCACCTCTGCCTCAATCTCACCTGAATCCTTATCGTATCTGGAGTATTTCCCAATAATTGAATTGAAAATATAGTGTGTAGAGAACACATCGTATTTGGAAAGGATCGCATAGGACCCGCTGATTAGAATGCGTCTGTGACGGCTGTCACTCTGCATAAACTCATTATAGAGATAGGCAGACATCTCAGGAGATTCCACGTCCATCATATTGAAGAAGAACTTGAGTTCATCGTTTCCATAGCCATCATTGATGAGTTCCTTCACAAAGCCTTTGCCCTTTTCATGCGAGAGCTTCAGCAGGGCCAGCATATCGTATTTCAGCTTTCTCAGTTCACCTTCAAATGGCTTATACTCTATAGCATCGGCAAGCTCCAGGTCAATTTCTGCATACTTTCCAGGACAACCGTCGTATTTCTTGTTTTCCAGCAAAAAGTTTCTGCCCAGAAGCAGCATGAGATAATTAAAGATTGCATCTGCCGGATACTCTTCCACAATCATCAAGAGACCAATGCCCATTATGGCAATTTTAGCATAATAGGTATCGCTCTTCTCAAAGCTTCTCGCATAATTCATAATAATTTCCCGCAGTATTTCAGGCTTTGTGCCGTTTAGCACAAGCATTGCAAACAGCGTATAGGTTTTGTTGCGCGTATAATTGGGCGATTTGTCCAGATTTCTAATGCCTTCCTTTTCAGCGAAAAGTGCTTCCTGATAAATCAGAGTCACATAGTCATCAAACTTGAATTTTTCAAACAAAGATAGATTCGCAATGCGCTCCAAATCAAAATCAAGGGCCACTTCTTCCAGAAACATACTTTTGTTGTAGTCCATATAACCGCTCCTTTTCCTGTCTTCCACATGATGTGGCATATTGGTCTATCTGTGCGACCTTATGATTCTCATACCCAAATGACTTTGGAAAAACCTTCAAATAGGCTTCAGTTTATACTATTTGTGCAAAGTGCACAGAAACTCTTGTAGCTGTATGAACGAGATAGCTGAGCAACCTGCGCTTGCTCCAGTCGCGCACGCCTTCGACCTCACTTAGGAAATGACAGGGCAATCTTCGATCGCCCATGTCGCTAGTCGCGCCATATATGATTGTCCAATTTGTTTCCATCTTATTTCCGAGTTAGCAAAGATAGCTGAGCAACCTGCGGTTGCTCTAGTCGCTAGTCGCGCCTAATAGAAAAATAAAGAGAAAGAGCTACATTCATGCACGCATGATGTAGCTCTTTCTCTTTATTTTTCTGCTATGCTTTGTCTTATTCGGAAAATGGTAAGTTCAGCGCTTCGGTGCCTTCTAGGACGAAGCGGCCGTCTCTGATGATATCAACTTCTGTGTTGTCGTCGAGTATGACGGCTATTTTGCTGAGGCCATCATATGGCAGGGTAATATCTGTGTGCTTGTTTGTATAGGCCTTTGAGACATCCTCTTTTCTCAAAATGGATTTCTCGTTGTCTTTTGCGACGATTTCTTTGCCATCGATGGCATTGTAGACCTTCATGTCCTCTGCAAATGAGAAGCAGGTGTCGCCAATGGCAAAATGCGGTCCCATTTTTTCAACAATCAGAATCGGCAGCTTTTCGATAATCTGATACTTCTGTGCAATCACATATGCCAAAGTGTTCGTTCCGATTGCAAATTCTCCTATTGGCAGGGTGTCGTGTGGGAAAATCAGGTTCTCTCGAATATACTTCTTATTTTCTTCTTCATCTTCAAAATTTGAGCACGTATAAGACGCGATATAACCGTCTTCAAAGTCCAGCTCCAAATCACTGTAGCTGAAGCCATCCAAATACACCGTCTCCAGGTGCAGCTTCCCGTTTGTTCCCTTTAGAACTGGCGATGTAAAGACTTCTCCAACAGGGATATTCACATCAGCAACACAGTTCACGAAGTTGGTCTGCTTGTCAGGATCCTCAAGCCTGTTCAGGGCAACCTTGATATCGGTCCTGTTCGTACCCTTTCCAAGTACATGTACTGCATGTCCCCGATCCAGAGCATCGGTGAGTTTTTTCTGGAGGGGTTCGTACTCTGCACTCTTAAGCATGTTCACATTTGCGATATCTTCAAAGATGGCTTCAAACTGGTCTCCAATTTCTGGTGTTGGAAATGCGACGATGCAGAAGCTCCTTTCTGACTCAGGAATATGTTTCTCAACCAAAATACGGGAGAACCGCATCATTTCCTGATACAGGCTCTGCTGGTCTCCTTCAAGTACCACACGCGCCGTATTGGATTTTGGTGAGAAGGGCTCCTCGCCGAATCTCTCGACGTAGAGTATGCCGGAATAGTCTGCAAGATTATCCTTCTCCTGCTCACACTGAACTTCTCTTAAAGTCTTAAATAATGACAGCATCTCCTCGTCCAGATACAGCGCCATATCGAATTTGTGGTCATAGCCGTACTGATTGTTGATTGCAGTCGATTCAATCTGGTCAATGTACCCCTGCAGATTGCTCGCTTCGAGCACTTCCAGTATTCTACGTGTCAATCTTTCCTGACCCGCAACGGCAACCACACGTACACGATGGCGCAGGGATATGTCCTTACCGTCTCGCTTAAAGCCCTCAATATAGGCATTTACGATCACCTCTGCAAGCTCGTCGACCTTGTCCTGAGGATATTTTTTCATGAAGTCAAATGTCTTCAGTTCGTATTCTGACACATAGATGCCCATATCATACAAATACCTTGGGTTTGAAAGATCTGCTTCGAGGACGATTTGCGTCAGTCTACGGTTTTTACCGCCAAAGGTCTCCAAGGCATATGTTTCCGCTCCGTACTTCATTTCCATTTTGGCAAATGTGCGAACGTGTCCCTTCAATGACTGAGTATCTCCCTGTTCAACCGAAGCATGAATATTGAGGAAAAGATCAAGAACACTGGATATTCTATACTGCTTTCCTGCAAATGCGTATCCATAGCATTCTCTGCACTTTCTATATAAGAAGCAAAGGAGCTGACCTGTAGCTTTTCCATAAAGATCCACACAAACAACCGGATTCGCAAAGCTTTCATTGTACTTACCCTCTGACAGTTCACTGTAAATGCGTGCATTTTCTTCTGCCAGTGCCTCAAGGTGTGTGTCCCCTCTGCCTGGGTCGTCCAGATGTTCAGACAATTTCACTGTCTCAAGCAGCAAGCTCGCCGCCTCTTTAAAAAATACGGCATATGGGCCCGATTGTCTTCTCGATGCTTTTTCTACTGCCTCAACCTGATTTTCCTGCTGTTTAAGCAGGGCAGCCTTCTCGGCATTTTGCTTTTCGAATAGCGCCTGTTTATACACTTAAATCCCTCACTTCCATCTAACTTTTAAACCAATTCAAATCAATTTACTAATTTCGATATGAAGACCGGTCTTTCCTTCTTTTCGTTCAAATAATTTTAATGTACATATTTATTAATATGGTTTTCAAAGTTTTCTACAGTCTGTCTCTTGTCGACAAGCTAAGGGCCACTGCAATCAGCAGCGGCCCTTATAAATATCGTCACAAACGATTTTGGCATATCAACCCAGTATTTGTTTGTCTTTTTCCTAGCCTGCGATAAAGCCCCACAGTGAGTTTATGAAAACAATTGTGATTGCTACAGGACCGACAAATTTGACAAGAAAGGCCCAGAAGCCCGAAAGTCCGAAAGACAGGCTTCCGTTGTTTGTTGCTTCCTTGACTGCCTTGTCTGTACCCCATACCCATCCAACAAATACACAGAGCAGCAGGCCGCCAACTGGCAGCATGACATTGGATGTCACAAAGTCGAACAGGTCGAAGAAGTTCATACCAAACAGGATTTTCACCTCAGACCATATACCGAATGACAGTGCTGATGGAATACCCACTGCGAATGTTGCAATACCCAGTGCCCACGTAGCAAGCTTTCGGTTCATGCCGTACTCGTCAACGACGTATGAAACGCACACTTCAAGCAGTGAAATCGACGAAGACAAGGCTGCAAAAAGGACGAGTATGAAGAAGAGTGTGCTGAATACCATACCCATAGGCATTGAAGCGAATACCGCTGGCAGTGTAACGAACATAAGTCCAGGACCGCCGGCAGGTTCAAAGCCAAACGCAAATACCGCTGGCAGTGTTGCAAGACCTGCAAGCAGCGCCACACCAGTATCAAGAAGTGGAATGATTGTAGCACTTTGAGGAATATTCTCTGAATCAGGCAGGTAACTGCCATATGTAATCATACAGCCCATGCCTAAGCTCAGTGAGAAGAAAACCTGACCTAGTGCACTTAGGACTACGCTCATTGAAAGCTTTGAAAAATCAGGAACCAGCAGGTATTTGATACCTTCCGAAGCACCCGGAAGCGTACAACCGCGGATTGCCAGAAGAATAATAATCACGAAAAGTGCCGGCATCATAACCTTACTTGCTTTTTCAATACCTCCGCCAACACCGCCAAGCACAATTGCCAGCGTCGCGATCATAAAGCATGCATGATAAAGGATAGAGCCGCCTGTCGATGATACAACATTTCCAAACATATCACCAAGTACTGTCGCATCAGTCACATTAAGCCCACCAGTAACTGCCGTCAGCAAATACTTGATAACCCAACCGCCGATAACGCTGTAGTAGGATAAAATCATAAAGCCTGTTGCAATGCCAAGTCCCCCAACCCACGACCAACGCTTACTTATTTTTCTGTAGGCACCGATTGCATTAAGCTTGGTATTTCTCCCCAATACAAGCTCTGCAAGCATCAGCGTAAAGCCTACAAGGAACAGCATCACAAAGTAAACCATTACAAATGCGCCGCCGCCATTTTTTCCTGCGACATAAGGAAACTTCCATAGGTTCCCCAGTCCGACTGCCGATCCAGCCGCCGCCATGATGAATCCGAGTTTGGATCCCCACTGATCACGACTTGAATCACTACTCAAGTTAGCCATTTTAACTCTCCTTTTCTGAATCAACTTAGACTCTTCGAGTCCGTAAACCGAACTGTATCTTCGTGTCATAAGAAAAATAGAAATAATACCACAAGTTTGTTATAAAATTATCAAAATTGAAATTTCGATTTTCGATTATTTCACATTGCATCCTTGTATACACTTTGACACTTCTATATTTATTACAGCCAGTTTACATTCATCCCCAACAAATACTATTTTACACGATAAAATCAAAAAAATACATCTTTATTCAACTATTTTAATAAGTCAAAATTATTAGAAAATTGTGCATCTTGAAAGCAATTCATCACAAATTGCATTTTGTATATATGGGCATTTAATCCACCCTTCTCAGTTCATAAGATTCAAAAGAAAAAAGCTGGCGAACCCGATTTTTCGGTTTCGCCAGCTACTTAGGTCATTATGCGTCCTTAATTTTCTTCAGTATGTCTTCAATCGCATCCAGTCTGCTTTCCAGTTTCTTTCTGACATGCATGTTTTCAAACAAAAGCCCCTCATTGATGAAGAAGCTCTCTCCAATTGCCTCCATGTCCTTAAAGTCTCTTTCGATGCGCTCGCGTTCCTTTGTCAGCAAATCACGGATTATTTCCTTTTCGAACTCATTAAACATCCTTATTCCCTCGCTTATTGCGTATTCAACTCCCTCAATAGTATATCAGAATGAATCCTTTTAGGAAGCGCAAAATAAAAGAACACACTGCCGTAGCACTTCTACATAAATTTTCATAAAAAAAAGTATTCTGTCACATAGCTGTCAAAATTGGGGAATAAACTATTATAAATAAGGAGGTTACTATGGGTAAAAAAATTAAAATACGTCATATTGTGCAATTCATATTCTTTATGCTCTTATTCCTCACGGCCATCGGTCACACGCTTGAGGAATCCGGTGTCCATCTTCCATTTATTGAAGCCGCATCGATCCATACACTTTGTCCCTTTGGCGCTGTTGTCAGCTTCTACAAGCTGATTACAACCGGGACTTTTGTTAACAAAATTCATGCTTCTGCCATGGTTATTTTCAGTGCCACGTTGTTTCTTTCAGTGCTCTTTGGTCCGGTCTTCTGCGGCTGGGTCTGTCCACTTGGAACCATTCAGCAGTGGGTCTCCACAGCCGGCAAGAAGCTTGGTCTGAAAGGAAAAATCACGGTCTCACCACGGCTTGACCGTGTCCTGCGCAACATGCGTTACCTCGTTCTGCTCTGGGTTGTCTATGTAACGGCAGTCAGTGGCGAGCTCATCTTCGCTGACTACGACCCCTACTATGCACTCTTTAATTTCTGGTCTGGTGAAGTCGCTGTGAGTGCGCTCATCATTCTGGGACTGACTCTGGCACTCGCATTATTTGTTGAAAGACCTTGGTGTAAATACGCCTGTCCGTTTGGTGCCCTGCTGGGCATCAGCAATACGTTCAGACTATTTGGGATCAAGCGCAATGCATCCACTTGTATTTCCTGTCAGAAGTGTTCTAAGGTATGCCCAATGGGCATTGACGTCGCCCACATGACCAAGGTTAAAGACCCACAGTGTATCAGCTGCTACGCTTGTACCTCTGAACAGGCTTGCCCAGTTCCCGATACAGTGACCATCAAGATAGGGGGTGCCAAGTCATGACAGTCAAACAGTCAACAGTCGGACTTATCATCATCGCATCTTTTGCGGTGTTCATCTTTACTTCTCAGGCACTTGGCCTGTGGAGCACAGAATCTTCAAAAGAACCAATTACCTTTACAAGTGGGGAATTTGCAGGCGAGTACAACCCCGGAGACATTCGAGGCTCCTATACATTTGCCGATGTGGAGAATGCCTTCCAAGTTCCTGTCGAAACGCTTGTTGAGGCCTTTGACGTTCCCGATACCTATAACGGACCGACTTTCATGAACAAGGAGCTTGAAGAGCTCTATAGCCTCGAGGGGGATGCTGAAATCGGAAATGGCTCTGTTAAACTCTTCGTCGCCTTTTATACAGGCCTGCCATACGACTATGCTTCTTCAGGCGATTACCTGCTGAAGCCAGCTGTAGATATTCTTGTCAGTGAAGGGGTGCTCGACGATGATCAGCTAACCTACCTGAGCACGCACACGATTGAACTTTCAAGCCTCCAGCCGCCTTCAGAAACAGAGGATGCTGAGACGGAAGCCACAGAAGAAATACTACCGCTGGAAATCAAGGGCAAAACCCTTTTCAAGGAACTCCTCGACGGCGGCTTAACTAAAGATGAAATCGAAGGTGTCCTTGGGATGGAAATGGGCACTTCACTGATGGAAGTCCGCACCTACTGTGCAGAAAATGGACTTGATTTCTCCACAGTAAAAGCCGACCTGCAGGCGATCATTGATTCAAAATCCAAGTAAATCATACTCGTAAAAACGCTTAAAGGCGACAGCACTTACAAGACTCTGCTGTCGCCTTTCATATTTTCGAATGCACTCCAGACCTATGACTGGTCTGGTCCATTCGTTCAGATTCGGGTCAAGTACCGACCGCAATGTAGGGTGCGGTCGGCTGTAAAAGGAAGGGTTTGTCTTTGTCACGCAAAGACGAATATGTATTATGGTTCTTAAAAACGAAAAAAGCCAACCGAAAATTCGGTTGGCTTGGACTATACATGGCTCGGTACTGCTTTGATAAAAACAAGACAGATTCTACGTAAATCGAACCTTTTGTTTTTATTTCCCAATTCAGGAGCAGCATCATCAATCGTGTATGTACAAATCTTCACCCCGAAGATCGTCATATCACATTCTAGGCAGGTCTCCTGACTTTGGGATCATCCTACTTTTCAACCTTCCCACAGCTTGCGCTGCAGTGGTATATCTGAATTTCGTACTCCTTCACAGTAACGGGGGCTGTAGAGGATTTACACCTCTTTCCCTATTAATCTCCGATTGAGAACCTAAAATGAACTTATTTAATTAAGCATTTCTTTTTCGAAATTATTCTAACAGATACAAAGCATTCGTGCAACACCTATTTTGAACATTTCACCAAAACCACTGTCTAAAATGCAAGTTCCCAACCATTATGCCTACCTGTATTTACACATCTGCCTTAAATGTGAGCACTTTTGACAGAAAAGCCTGCAGCTCTGAACTTTTTGGATTTTCCAGTATCCGGACATCACCATGCTCCACAATGCGACCGTCCTGCATAAACACAATATAGTCTGCTGTGTGCTTTGCAAATCCGATCTCGTGCGTGACAATAATAAAGTCTTTTTTCTGCTTGCCCAGCTTTTCAATGGCAGACAGGACCTCATAGGTTAAAATCGGATCCAGTGAGGAGGTTGGCTCATCCAGCAAAATGATTTCTGGTCTGATGGACAAGGCGCGCACAATGGACACCCTTTGGGATTGACCGCCACTCAACTGATGGGGCAGCTTGTCCTTATGTTCATAGAGATCAAACTGTCTCAGCAGCGCCTCCACCTCTGGCAGCACTTCGCTGCGCTTTCTTCTATGGACCTTTTCAAGAACGAGCAATAAATTCTCAAGAACTGTCAAATGGTTGAAGAGGTTATGGTCCTGAAAAACAAAGCCCACCCTTTTCCGATAAGCATCGACACGTGCTGTGTCAATAACGTCACTATTCACTGCTATACTGCCGTCTTCAAATCCTTCAAGCCCTGCAATCAGCCTCAAAAGGGTCGATTTCCCAGACCCAGATGCCCCAATAAGGGCAAGTACCTGAAAATCCTCTACTTCCAAGTTGATTTGATTTAAAACGGCCTTGTCATTATACTTCTTGACCAAATTGCTGATTTTTAAATTCATAGGCTACACCTTATAATTCAGTCTGTCTTCCAAATGTCTTATCAGCCTTATAATGGGTACAGTAATGATCAGATAACCCACCGCTAAAATGAGAAATCCCTCTGGGTAGGCAAAGGATACTGCCATTACCGTATTCACCGAATTGAGAAACTCACTTGTTGCCATATAGGACAAGAGTGCACTCCCCTTGATGGTCAGCGCAAACTGACCTGCCAGGGGCGGCAAAATCGTCATGACCACCTGGGGAAATATGATGTACCGGTATGTCTGAAACTTTGAAAACCCAAACATCTTCGCCGCCTGCCACTGGTTCATATGGATGGATTCGATGGCACCCTTATAAATATCAGCAATATAAGCACCAATATAGAGGGCCAATGTAATGACCCCAATCCAAAACTTCGAGTCCAGACCAAATGCGTACCCAATGTAATAGTAGGAGACGATGGCGACAACGAGTAACGGGGTTCCAAATATGATGGTCTTATGGATTTCTGCAAGATACCTCAAAACCAAAAAACGGGATTCATGCATCATATACAGCACCAGTCCGACAAGAAGGGCCAGAACAACCGCAAAAATGCTGATGGCGATGGTTTGCAACCACCCTTTTAAAATGACCTTTCCATAAGCCTGATACACGGTGAAGTCCAGTTCTTTCTGGATGGATCTTTCCATGACAAAATAATAGAGTCCCAGATACAGGCATATTGCGGCTAAAAAGCTCATCAGTTTCTTCATCATGTCATCTTCCTCTCTAGAAGAAGAAGTCGAGACCGTATTCTTCGAATTCCTTCATTTTTTCAAGCAAGTATTTTTCCCGAATCGCGTCATAGGTACCGTCTTCCTTCGCTGTCTTAATAAATGCATTGATTGACTCCAGCAGGTCTGGATTGCCTTTGCCAACGGCTATCCCCCAACCGCCCGTATTGGGAAGCGGTTCAAGCACGGCACGTGTGGTGTCCTTGTAGTTTTCATGATGCCTGATAATTGACAGAGGATCGTAAATGAATACATCCGCTTTCCCCTGAGCAACTTCTAGAACTGCCGTCGCCTCTTCATCAATGTTCTTGATCTGTGCCTTCGGTGCATTGGCTTGTGCCCACAGGGCACCGATGGTACCGGTTTTTGAAGCGATAACCACTTCTGGATCATTCAAATCATCCGGCGACATCACTTTAGAATCCTTGTAAACCAGCATCATCAGCTGACTGGTCGTATACGGATCAGAAAAATCAACCTTTTCCTGTCGTGCCTCCGTGATTGTCATAGAGGAAATAATCATGTCAATTTTTCCGGTTTCAAGAGATGGAATCAGGGATGGATACGGCGTATCCACGATTTCAATTTCTGCACCCATATATTCCCCCAGCGCTTTTGCCAGCATGACCGATGCTCCGTCCGGATTTCCATCTGAGTCCTTGGTTTCAAATGGAGGATATTTAAGCTCCATGCCCACCTTCAAAACTGTCTTCTCATTTGCTGTGTCCGGCGCAGTCTGCTGGCAGCCCGTCAAAGCAAGTATGGTAATCATTATTGCAATCAGTATCTTTTTCATTTGAACCTCCATTGTCATCCTATGAACACACCCTGTTCATAGGTATATTTCCATTTTTTGACCTGTTCATTTAATACCGATTTCATGTCAGTTTAAACAGGTGCTGCACAAATTATGCCTCCTTCACTTCATTATGGACAAGGAAAGTGCATTGGCCCTTCCACTGAAAAATCCCCTGAACGCGGGGATGCGTCCAAGGGATTTGGGACAATATTGGTACAGCCTACTGGCTGGGGACCACTATAGAATGGTCGATTCGTAAGGACTCAGCATACGTCCTTCAAACTCAACTTCATAACCATTATGGTTGAGTATAAAACGCTTGGTTTCATGCTCTGTCTGGCGTAACACCACTTCAACCCCCTCAGGTGATTCAATGGTATCAATGTTTTTTTCCTGTACGATTTTGCCTGCGATAAGGCCCATCAGCTCGCTGGACAGGCCACCGCCAATATAGTAAGCCTTACCCGAGCCATAATCATTGCAGGTGATGCAAGCCGTCGGTAGCCCCGCCTCTTCCTCATAGCGGGCCAAAACTTCTGCCCCTTCTGATTCGACAAGGTCGCGCCAAACCCTGCAGGTTCCCGTAAGGCCATCGGGGCCGATAACAGCAACAGACTGTCCTGTCTGCAACGATTCAACCTCGCCCAGTCTGACACCCAGCAAATCATGCAGTTTTCCCGGAAGCTTCTCGTTAAAGTGAAGATTGTTGTCTCTATCGCGTATTCCAGCGCGGAAGGACATCACGAGTGTGCCCCCTGCGTCTGTGAAAGTCTTAAGACGTGCCGCCAGGCTGTCATCCACTATTTGCTGCACTGGTATGAGTACAACATCATAGGCGCTGATATCACGGTCTATGGGAATCACATCCATGGGAACATTCAGATCATGGAATGGCGTGTACAAGCGCATGAGCTCTTCTGTGTAATTGAATGCTGAGCTTTGCGACTGGAAACGCCATGACCATACTGTCTCATAGTCATAAAGCACAGCCACGCGATTTTTGATTTCAGAACTCAGAACTGCTTCTGATTCAAATGCGCCTTTTATAATACGCGACGCCTCTTCAAACTTGCGCCCTTTTTGATTGTCATGGTCGATAATGCCATAGCAGAACTGCTCTGCACCTCTATTCATACCACGATATCTGAAAAAGAGCATGTTGTTGCAGCCATGGGCAAAGGCCTGATAAGACCAGAGCTTTGACTGGTTGGGACGCGGTAGATACCCTATGGCATCATGGCCCTGCGCACCAATAAGCTGTTCTACAATCCAGAAATTCTGATTCAGAAGACCTCGGTTAAAATCCAGTGTCATGGCGATCTGTGCTGGGGGCAGAGGCTCTCGAAGTCCACCCCAGACCGGATAGTTGTCATAAGAAACAAAATCCATTTCACTGACGTTCTCACTGTGATCAAACCACTTGATAAAAAAGCCGCCGGAAACGTTGGTGGTGACTGTCTGATGCGCGCCCTTCAAGGCTTTTACGAGCTGGGTATGCGTCTTGGCGAATCCGTTGAGAGAGTCTGATCTAAAGCGTGCCCAATCAAGCTGCAGTGCTGGATTATGCACAGTAATTGTTTTAATCGGCAAGGGAATTTCTGTGAAATCATTATAGGTCTGACCCCAGAAAATCGTTCCATAAGTTTCGTTCAATACATCAATACGCTTATATTTATCCTTCAAATACATCTGGAATTTTTCGTGGCAAATAGGACAATAGCACATATCGCTGCCTTCATGGCCGAATTCATTGTCTATCTGCCAGGAAATGATGGCAGACTCGTCCCTGTAATGCTTTACGAGGGCGGTCACAATTCTTTTTGAGTATTCGAAGTAGACATCGGAGTTGTAGCAATACTGGCGGCGACCTCCAAAGACATGCCTGTGTTGATTTTCGTCCATGGACAGAATTTCAGGATACGCCTTTGCCAACCATGCAGGGAATGTCGCTGTCGGTGTTCCAAACATCACCTTTATGTTTGCCTCTTTGAGTTTTTCAATCACGCGGTCAAAAAATGAAAAATCATAAGACCCCGCTTCCGGTTCCATCAGATGCCATGCAAACTCGCCAATTCGAACGATATTGACACCCATTTCGACCATGCGTGAAATATCCTCGTCTATCATTTCAATTGACCAGTGCTCTGGATAATAATCGACACCCATGTACATTGTTTTTTCCTCCACTTTTCGCTAGGTAAATTTTCAATTATATTTTAGTAAACATTTAACTAAACGTCAATCCTTTTATTTTTGATTTGGAAAACAATCGACCTTCCAGTCCAGTTTCCCTGGTCACACTCCACCTATACCCCTTTTTCAATGCCATCTGCCTTTTAAACAAAAATGCCGGATCAGTCTGCGACCGGTCCGGCATTTGCTGTATTTCCATTCAATTTGTCACACTTTAAACGGCACAAGTGCCCTAAACCTTAATCCTCACGACGCCGACTCAGACATCCCGCCACAAATTCCTATAAAGAGAATCTGTCAAGCGTCTTTCTTAGATTATCCGACAGCGCGTTGAGATGGTCTGCAGATGCATTGATCTCCAAAATGGCCTTATCCTGCTTATCGGTCATGGCTGTTACATCATCCACGGCAGCGGCTGTTTCTTCCGAAGTGGCGCTCACACCCTCAATGGTCTCTATAAAGGCTGTCCTGCTTTCCATAACCTTGGTCAGACTGTCTGAAAGCTGCTGGGTGATTCCCGACATTTCCGAAACACTGTCGTTGATTGTACTGAAAGTGGAGAGCGCCCGTTCAACCGCATCCGATTGGGAATGAATGATCCGGTTGTTCATTTCGATTGTGTTTTGCGCGCTTTCAATATCCTTGCGCACAGCATCGATGATCTTTCTCACGTTTTCAGTCGAAGCGCCCGTACTTTCAGCAAGCTTGCGCACCTCTTCCGCAACTACAGCAAAACCACGTCCATGCTCCCCGGCACGTGCCGCTTCTATGGACGCATTCAGTGCAAGCAGATTCGTCTGTTCAGATATGCCTGAAATCGCGTCAACTACCGTTATGATTTCATTTGTCTTGCTGTTGAGGCTGGAAACCGCCTCAAATACCTTTTGGGAAATCTCCACGGTCTCCTCATTCTTTTCAGACAGGTCCTGCATGGATGCCGTACCATCTGCGCTCATGGAAATAATACCATCCGATGCGCCAATACTTGAGTCAATGTTCTTAGCCATTTCATCGAGCTCATTCGATAGATTCAAGGACTCTTCAAGCCCCTGCTCTGCACCCTTTGCCTGCTGAAGGGCAGCAAAGGATACATCCTCTATGCTCTTGGAGATATGATGAATGACGGACTGGGTCTGCTCAACGGCATCCTTCATTCTGGCTGAGTAATCACGTACCTCGTCAGAAGCCCCCAGGGTATCTGAAATCAGGTTTCTGAAATCTTCCATCATCTTATTGAATCCCTTTGAAAGACGCCCGATTTCATTGGTTCCAGTGTAGGTACAGCGTACGCCCAAGTCGCCAGATGCCGCCTTTGACATGAGGACTTCCATTTCTTCAATTGGCTTTGTGATCCGACTTGCAACCCCCAGTGAAATGAACGCCGCAATGATGACAAGAACCGCTGACAGGCCCATATTGACCTTTTTGACCCCTTCTGAAAAGGCGAGTGCGTCCGATGCCTTCTCAACAGTGATAACACCCCAGGATGATGACTGACCTGGCAGATCAATTGGCATAAACGCACTGTAGACTTTCTCACCATCGATATTCACATACTTTTCAAAGCCGCTGTTTCCTGAAAGCACCTTGCTCGTAATATCTGAAAGTGCTTCTGAAATTTCAAAGGACTGCTTTTCCGTAATCTGGTTTCCATTTGCATCAACAGCCACACTGCCGCTTGCATCCAGCTTCAGCACGGTCTTTTCCAGTGTTTTGTAGTTATAGAGTTCTGATACCTTTGAAATATCAGGATGGGCAATAACAACGCCTTCCCCATCAATGACATAGGCAAAAGCAGACTGTGTGCTCAGGTCCTCAACAACCTTCTGCAGCTGGCCCAGTTTGATGTCAGACCCCATAACCCCACGCAAGATGTTTTTCTCGTCGTAAATTGGGATGATAGCCGATGTTACCGGCACATTCCCTGACAGAGAGTAATAGGACTTGGAAACAAAGGGTTTTTTCGTTTCCATGACCTGCTTGAACCACCAGCGTTCAGACCTGTCCCCCAGATTTCCGGCTGAACGTGCGGTTTGCATGCCGTCTAGACCTTGAATATAGAACAAGTCAAAATACGGGTGTCTTTGGATTGTTTCCACAAGAACAGACTTCTGACCCTGGGTGTCGAACCCATAGACAATCGGTGTCTTGGCAATCTGCTCCGTTACGGCATAACTCTTTTCAATAAATGACTTTACGCTCATCATGATTGAACTGCCAAGCTGGTGATGATTTTCTCTGATTTGGGTCTCATAGCTGTTTTTCGTCATAATGCTTCCAGCAATATTGGAAGCCGCAAACGCAACGACAAGTATTGCTACCATAACGGCAATAAATAAGTGCTTGATACTTCTCATTTCTATACCCCCTATAAAATCCCTATGTAAATATATGTATCCAAGATAATTTTACGAGGAGGTCTACATATTCCGACACAATTCGACAGAATTGTATTTTTTTTGTCTTTTAAGTACAATTATTTTCCAGTTCACTTGTAACTTTGCACAAGTTCATGCACATAACAAAAGGCCCTCCCCTCCATTTATGGTGGAGCGTAAAGCCTCTTAAGCTGTTCCATATCTTATGCGGTGTCAGCATTTCACTTTCACCGCTGTCATTTGCGTCTTTTTTGGCCTGTCTTTTTGACCTTGTTCTGGGCCGTGTCCTTTTGCTTCATGCGTCGTTTACGCGTTTTCTTTTTCATGACGGAATAGCCAAAGGTGCCGAGCTGATCGCCGATTGAAAAGTAGCCGCCATGGCTGTAGCAAATAGGCTTTGCTCTGTCCAGGTGAAACTTGCCTGTTTCGTCAATATACTGCTCGTCCACATGAACTGCGAGGACTTCTGCCAGAAACATGTCATGACTTCCAAGCTCTTTGATTTCCGTAACGCGGCACTCTATGTTGACCGGAGACTCCTTTATAAGCGGCGCTTTTACATGTGTTGCATCAACTGGCGTCAGACCGGTGACCTCAAACTTATTGACTTCCTTGCCTGAGCGCACACCACAAAAATCTGTAGCATGGACCAGGGCCTCCGTCGTAAGATTGATTACAAATTCACCCGATTCCTTGATCAGATCATAGGAATGACGTTCTTTACGAACAGATATGTAAGTCATTGCCGGTGCCGTATTGACGGTTCCAGTCCAGGCAATGGTAATGATATTATATGCTTCAGGACTTGACCCGCAGGTCACCATCACTGCTGGAACGGGATAGACCATTGTCCCGGGTTTCCATGTCGTTTTGCTCATTTCCTACCTCCATTGCTGGAAGTCCCATACTTTGCTCGGACTTCCCTGCTTCATTCGTGTGCGGCATGCACCACCTTTATAAGTATACCCTATTCTTCTAAAATCAAGTACTGGTTTTGAGACATAAAAATAAGGGACCAGCCTGCAAACCACGGCTGGTCCCTAAATTTCACTTGAACTATTCCTGCTCGGATTGAATCGTTTCAAGTCTTTCCTGTGCATCTTCCAGGCGCTGCTCAAGTTCGTCAATCAAGCTGTCCACATAATCAGCGATAGCATCCTCATCTTCATCCTCTACTGCCTGAAGGAATGCGTCACGTGCTTCTTTACGCGCTTCACGCTCAGCATCTCGTTCTTCCTTAAGAGCGGCCTTTTCCTCATCCGTCAAGTCTGACTGAGCCTGATCAGGTTCTGCTCCGAAAATACCTTCATGACCGCGTGGGCCTCTGCCTGATTCGTCATCAGAAGCAGTTCCGTCTTCACGTGCCTCGAACGCCGCTTTCATTCTATCAAAGAGCTGTGTCTTAAGGGCCTCGATTTCATCATCTGTCATGTTGTCAAAATCAGGCATTTCCGGTCTTTCACCCTTATCAGGCGCCACGAGATCACGAATCTGATCATGTACCGCCTTGAGGTCTTCATTCAAGTCACTCCATGTATCGCTCACCTCAGGGTAATACGTGTCAATGATTTCCTGCATTTTTTCTCCACGATCATCTTCACGTGCGTCTCTTCTATCCATGCGGTTTTCAAGCCGCGTTCCCAGGGTTTTTGTCTCCGTATCTGCTGTGTCTGCAAATGACAGACCTGCCGACAGTACCATAACTGCAATAAGTGTTCCTGCGAGTGCTCTTTTTTTCATCGTTTATCCCTCCGTTTTCTACTTAAACATTTCTTACGATGTCATTATCTTTTCCATGGCACTATAATAAATGCTAAATGTAGGAGAATTTCGATGAAATTATGAAAAAACTATATGAAAGCAGGCATTTCTATTTTTCAGTATAAAGTTCAACCACACGAAGCACTGTTTCTACAGCCTTGACCATGGACTCTACAGGAATATACTCAAATTTTCCGTGGAAGTTATGGCCGCCTGTGAAAATATTTGGCGTTGGCAGGCCCATGTAAGAAAGTCTTGCACCATCTGTACCGCCTCTGATGGCCTTCTGTTTTGGTAGGACACCGACTTCTTCCATTGCCTGCTTTGCAGTCTCAACGATATGGAGTACCGGCTCTACCATTTCCTTCATGTTGAAATACTGGTCTTTAAGCTCAAGCTCGAACGTTCCTTCACCATACTTATCATTCATGAATTTCACAGCCGACACCATGAGCGCCTTCTTCTCATTGAACTTGTCCAAATCATGGTCTCGAATGATATAATGCATTTCCGCACCCTCAACATTACCATTGAAATCGTTCAAGTGGAAGAAGCCCTCATAGCCTTCTGTGCATCCCGGAATTTGCGCATTGGGAAACAGTCCATTAAAGTCCATACCCATTAGGATGGCATTTTTCATCTTATTTTTAGCGTTTCCAGGATGAATATTAACACCATTGATTTTTACCTTGGCCCCTGCAGCATTAAAATTCTCATACTCCAGTTCGCCGATTTCACCGCCATCGATTGTATATGCAAAATCAGCATCAAACTTTTTCACGTCGAAGTGGTCAGCACCACGACCGATTTCCTCATCTGGCGTAAATCCAATTCTCAGGTCGCCATGCTTGATTTCAGGATGCGCGTTCAAGTACTCCACAGCGGTCATAATTTCAGCAATACCTGCCTTGTTGTCCGCCCCCAAGAGTGTCGTTCCATCTGTCGAAATCAGCGTCTGTCCAATATAGTTCTTCAGCTCAGGGAAAGCGGAGACTTCCATTACCACACTGTCACTTAGAACCAAGTCACTTCCATCATAATTTTCCCAGAACTTAGCTTTTACATTTTCTCCAGAGAAATCCGGCGAGGTGTCCATATGGGCAATCAAGCCGATTTTCGGAACTTGACCCTCTGTATTTGAAGGCAGCTTGCCCATGAGGTATCCCTTATCATCAAGCGAAACCTCCTGCAGACCTACAGCCTTCATTTCATTTTCAAGATATCTTGCGAGATTCATCTGCTTGGCAGTCGAAGGCACGGTTTCAGATTCTGGATCTGATTTTGTGTCCATTTCCACATAAGCTATAAACCGGTCTACCAGTTTTTTTTGAAATTCAGATTTCATTTCAATGTACATAAATTTCCCTCCACGTTTCTTCTCAACTTAAATCTATAAATACACATCCTTGCGGGCAAGTGCTCCGAAAATACCGCCTGTATGTAGGAAAAGCACGTTCCCGCGTATGTGTGGATTATCCATTTTAATTTCTTCAAGCATGCCGTAAAAAGCCTTGCCCGTATACACCGGATCCAGCAAAATTCCCTTTGATCTAGCAAAATCACGAATATAGGCCGCATTGGCATCAGATATGGAACCGTAGCCTGTGTGTGTATAGTCGTGAATCTCTACCTCAGGCATATTTTCAAGGGATTCGCCTATAATTTCAAGGGCGCCGCGACTAAGACTTGCCACCAGTTTTCCATAATCCTTGTTCCTGTCTGCAATATTCATTCCGACAATCTTTTTCTGACTGCCGGCAAGTGCATTGCCCAGCCACAGACCCGCAAAGGTTCCTGCTGATCCAACAGCGACACAAATCGTGTCAAATTTGATCCCCAGAATCTTTTCCTGTTCAAGAATTTCATTGAAGGCAGACACATAACCGAAAGTACCCAGCGGTGTTGATGCGCCTACAGGAATTATTCTAGCTCTTTGAGCCGACCCCTCGTAAGATTTTTTCAGGGCCTCCATGGTCTCATTATAGTCTTCAAAACTCGAAGCATTGATATAGGTGATTTCAGCGCCAAACATCTGGTCAAGTGCATTGTTTCCAAGACAGTCCGGACCGTCTCCCCCCAGCACCAGATGGCATTTCATGCCCAGCTTTGCTGCAAGCGCAGCTGTCGCGCGGCAATGATTGGACTGCAGACCCCCGCATGTGATGACAACCTTTTCTCCCTTGTCCAGGGCATCCTTCATGATGAACTCAAGCTTTCTGATCTTGTTTCCGGAAAGCTCAACGCCGGTGTAGTCATCTCTCTTAATATATATTTCAATATGATCCGGTGTGCCTTCCAAGTCTTTCAAATGTTCAATGGGTGTTGGTGTATTTGCAATTTGCAGTTTTTCAGGCAATCTCATAATATCTCCTCCGACTTATAAACTTCTATCTTCCTAATACATTCCCTTTAATAAATTATTGTAACATTATGACGATAAACTGCATTGAAAGCAAAAACCCCTTGAACAGACTGCCTAAGCAGCAATTTCTATGGGTTTGACAACCTGTTTCATATGATCTTGAACCATCTGATAAACACTCAGAATTTCAATAAAAAAGATGCCATAAAATGCGTTTTTCAAATCGCATTTCACAGCATCTCTATCCTATTTCTATTCTTCTAAAGCCTATGCGCCATACATTTCATTGACTTTGGCCTGTGCGGCCTCGTCTTCGAAATACTCGTCAAAGTCAGTCACTTTGTCAAATACACCGTTTGGCGTGATTTCAATAACACGGTTTGAAATCGTCTCAACGAACTTGTGGTCATGGGAAGTAAAAAGCATGGTTCCCTTGAATGCGATCAGACCGTTGTTCACCGCTTGAATGGATTCAAGATCCAAGTGGTTAGTCGGTTCATCAAGCAGAAGTACGTTTGAACCGGAAAGCATGAGTCTTGAGAACATACAGCGTACCTTCTCACCACCTGAAAGTACATTGGCTTCTTTCAGTGCTTCCTCGCCTGAGAAGAGCATTTTTCCTAGGAATCCACGGATGAATGACTCGTCCTTTTCTTCTGAGTACTGGCGCAGCCAGTCAACCAGGTTCATTTCTATACCTTCAAAGTATTCTGTGTTGTCGTTAGGAAGGTATGCCTGCGTTGTAGTGACACCCCATTTGAATTCGCCTGAATCCGGTTCCATTTCACCCATCAGAATTTTGAACAGTGTCGTGACAGCCAGTGGATTTCTTGACATGAACACAATCTTATCGCCCTTATTCACTGTAAAGGAAATGTTGTCCAGTACTTTTACCTCACCGATTGTTTTTGTAATATTGTTCACCTGAAGGATATCCTTGCCCGCCTCACGCTCTGGTGTGAAACCAACAAACGGATAACGTCTTGATGATGGCTGGATATCTTCAACTGTAATCTTATCAAGCATTTTCTTACGTGCTGTTGCCTGCTTTGATTTCGAAGCATTGGCGCTGAATCTGGCGATGAAGTTTTGCAGCTCTGCAATTTTCTCTTCACGCTTCTTGTTCTGGTCTTTCATCAGTCTTAGGGCAAGCTGAGAAGACTCGTACCAGAAATCGTAGTTTCCGACAAACATCTTCGCTTTTCCAAAGTCGATGTCAACCATGTGTGTACATACTGTATTGAGGAAGTGACGGTCATGGGATACAACAATCACTGTGTTCTCATAATTAATCAGGAACTCTTCCAGCCATGAGATCGCTTTGAAGTCCAGGTGGTTGGTAGGCTCATCGAGAAGCAGGATATCCGGATTACCGAATAGCGCTTGTGCAAGAAGAACTTTGACCTTCTCGCCACCCTTAAGCTCTGACATCTGCTTCATGTGCAGGTCTTTCTTGATGCCCAGACCCATAAGCAGCTTTTCTGCGTTTGTTTCTGCACTCCAGCCATCCATTTCAGCAAACTCACCTTCAAGTTCAGACGCTTTAACACCGTCTTCCTCTGAAAAATCAGGCTTCATATATAGGGCGTCCTTTTCCTTCATAATTGCATACAGACGCTCATGACCCATGATTACTGTATCAAGTACCAATTCATTGTCGAACTGGAAATGGTCCTGCTTGAGTACAGCCAGACGCTGTCCCGGTGTGATAATCACATCGCCGTTCGAAGGTTCAACATCACCAGATAGAATTTTCAGGAATGTTGATTTGCCTGCACCGTTTGCACCAATTACACCATAACAATTTCCTGGTGTGAATTTAAGGTTTACATCTTCAAAAAGTTTCTTTCCCGGAAATCGAAGTCCGACACTTGCTACTGTAATCATGTATTTCATCCTTTCAAACATACTGCCGATTACTACACGTATTTCTAAGTGTGCAGCCGTTTCAGCTGCTGCACATGCATGGGCCCAGTCTTGACCTGGCCGCATGTGCTGATTTTCCCTCTATCGATAATAAAACAGCCCTCATATCCAAGGGCTGTCAGTTTAAATAAGCATCCAACTTATTATATCTATTCTGTGTTAAATGTAAAGGCACTTGCCTTAAATAATCCCTTTCTTAAGATATCTATTAAAAAGAAGACACCTACTCAAATGGATATTTCAGTCCTATTTCGCGCCGGACCCTGTCCAGGGTTTTCACAAGTTCCAGTGTAAATGCGTGGCTGACGATTTGGCTTTCCTTTAACCCTGCCTCAAGCAGGTCTGTCACGCCCTGCGCTTCATGCTGATAGCCCAGACCCGGAGATTTGTCCATATAGTACTCCTCATAGGTCTCTGACATGAGGATGGCTTCCTTGGCTCTGAAAAACTCGGGAATTTCTATATAGCCCTCTGTACCGTATAGGGTCGCATACCATTTTGTCTTAAGGGCAACCGAGGCGCAGAGGCTGGCTACAGCCCCCTTGTATTTCAAGGTCATAGAAGTTGTCTCATCGACGCCCGTACCTGTAAATACACTGCTTGCCTTTATTTGTTCGGGGGACATGCCCGCCGCCGCATTTGAGAGCAGGAGGGGATAGATGCCCACATCTAGGAGCGCACCGCCCGCCAGGTGCGGATTCTGAATGCGTCCGAGAGGATCCTTTGAAAGTACATCGCCAAAATCTGCTTCTATGAGCTTGATTTCACCAATCGCACCTGAGGCAACCCACTGCATCACCTTTTGTATGGCTGGAAGATAAAGAGTCCATAAGGCTTCCATTATAAGCACATTTTCTTCTGAGGCCACACCAAGCATTTCCTGCGCTTCCTTTTCATTGACCGCAAAGGGCTTTTCACACAAGACATGCTTTCCAGCGCGCATTGCTTTTATTGCGAAATCACAATGTGTGGTATGGGGTGTCGCAATGTATACCACATCCAGACCAGGCTGACTTAAGAATGCATCCAGATCACTGAAATGCTCTGGTATGCCGAATTTATGGGCAAACTCATGGCTTCGCGATGCCCTGCGTCCAAAGACGGAATGCAACCGCGCGCCCCTGACGCTCTGAAAATCCGTGCAGAACATGTCCGCAATATTACCTGTGCCCAATATGCCCCAATTAACCATATAAAAAACCTCCCTAGAGTCATCGTCCTTCTGACTTTACCCTTAAAGGAGGTTTTTGAACCTTTATTATTTGAAGTGATTGCCCTTTGCTATGCCCTTAAAGGGCTTTTGACTGCAGTGCGGTGGCTTCCTGCCGCCTTCTCTGCGTCTCCAGCTTACCCAAAATAAGACTTCTTCCAGCAACTGCCACGACAACAATCAGTCCGCCAGCCATTGCGAGTAGACCAGGCATCTCGCCCGTAAACATAAATACCCAAACCGGATTGAGCAGGGGCTCAATAATTGGTATGAGAATGGCCTCCACTGCAGAAACATGCTTGCTCGCCTCTGAGAAAAGAATATAAGACAAGCCCAGCTGGAAGACACCCAAAAGCAATATTCCGAAAAGACTTCTCATATCTGGGAGTCCACCCAGAATAAATGGAAGCGCTACGACAAATGTAAGGACGTTTCCAAGCAGGGGCACTTCCACCGGTTCCCCGGTCTTGACAAGTTTCAAACACAATATGCTCCCTGCCAGCATGACACCGCTCATGACAGAAAGCGCATTGCCCAGCATCTGACCAGCTGAAAGATCGCCAACGAAGAAGAGCAGCATGCCACCCATTACAAGGGCAATCGTAGCCCAATCAAGCCTTCTGACCTTCTCTTTTAAGACAATGCCAGAGAACATTGCCACCCATATGGGTGCAGAATACTGAAGCAAAATCACATTCGCAGACGTTGTCATCTTATTGGCTACTACAAACAGAATGACCATTGCAGAATAAAACACTGCACCAAAGCCCTTCTCCTTCGTTAATTTAATGGGCTTTCTCAAATAAACCAGCATCAAGAGCGCAGAAATTCCACTACGCAAACCTGAAATTGCAACCGGATTCCAGTCGACAAGCTTAATCAGAAGTCCGCCCGTACTCCACAAAACCGATGCCATGACAAGATACAGCATCGCCTTAACTCTTAAATTTTTCATGACCGTTTCCCCATACGTCTCAAGACGACTTTCCAATATAATCAAGCTCATTATACGCCTCGGAGAAACCAATGACAATCCTTAAATGTACAATCTAAATCAAAATGAATCTTTCCACCATTAGGAAATGAGAGAAGCTTCCCCCAAGGACAAAAAGATGAAAAATTTCATGGAAGCCAAACACGGACAGCTTCAAACGTTTGGATTTCGTAGCATAAATGACTGACCCGATTGAATAGAGCAGTCCGCCCGCAATAAGCCAGACAAAGCCTTCAAGAGGAAGAGACTTGTAAAGCGGTACAATGAAAAAGACTGCCATCCATCCCAATATGAGATAAAAGGCCGTATACAGCCATCGCGGCGCTGAGAACCAGACCAGCTTCATAATAATACCCACGGCTGCAAGCCCCCATACGATTCCAAACAGACTGTAGCCAAGCACGCCCTTTAAGGCAATCAGGCATACAGGTGTGTAGGTTCCCGCAATGAGTATGTATATCATAGAGTGGTCCACTCTTCTTAAAATCTTCGTAACCTTTTCCGTAGTCGGAACCCAATGATATACAGTCGAAGCCGTATAGAGCAAAATCAGACTGGTTCCAAAAACGATTGCCGACGCGACCTGAACCATGCTCTCATTGGAAACGCCTTTGATAATCATCCAGATCAATGCCGCTACAGAAAGCAGTGCACCTGCCAAATGGGTCAACGCATTGACCGGTTCTTTTATTTTCATTGTATTCCCTCCTTTTTCAACGTAGTTTTAATTACTACTTACGCTTACTATACGCTTTTTTGAAGACTTTGTAAACAACATAGTATTAAATACCACATATAATTTTCAAAGGGTATGCATTCATAGTATAATGAATCCATGAAGGACGTTCAAAAGATTAAAGGAGAAGTATTTTGCGCTCAAAACTGGAATCATTTTTTGAATACAAAGGGATTGATGTGGATGATATTCCTAAAATTCCGCTTTATATGGATCAGCTGCTCAGCCTCTTCGATACCTTCTTTTCTGATTTTAGAAGGGATGACACTGAAAAAATCATGACCAAAACCATGGTGAACAATTACGTGAAGGCCAAGGTCATTCAGCCCCCTGTCAAAAAGAAATACGCCAGGGAGCAGCTTATGCTGCTTACGCTTGTGTATCAGCTCAAAAATATTCTTTCCATCAGTGATATCAAAGGCTTTTTTGATCTCTACGACACCCCTGACCTAAGTGAGACAGAACGCAATGAAAAAATAGAAGCCTATTTTAAGATTTACAACGACCTCGAAGTGGACCATATTGCCGCCCTTGAAGACCGTTATCAGGCATTTGAGGCAACCATGGCTTCAGAAGATGATAAACGGGCCCTCATTGCCCGCCTTCTCGTTGAGTCAGACCTCAACAAGCGCCTGGCACTCCTTCTCATGGATGACGAGTTAGGGGCCGATCAGAAATAGCCAACTAAAAAGGGAAAGTACCCGCTTCATATATCACGGGGACTTTCCCTTTTAAATTTCACATGTCTTAAAATTCACACCTCAGCAAAAAGGTGTCGACAAAGTCAACAAAATCCAGACTGTTGAAAACTTCGAAAGTCAAGGCGCGGATGAAATGTGCTCTAGGAGCGTACTCGCGTACGTGACTAGAGTGGATTTCATCCAGCAACGCAGGATTTCGGAGTTTGTCAACAGTCTGAAGTGTTCATTGTAATGGACCCTTGCACAAGCGCTTTAGCCTTCATATCTTTCTACAAATTCAAAGCGTTCGCCATCCGGTCCTTCAATGAAGGCAATACGTGACTTTCCAACAATACGGGGTTCACCCAAGGTTTCAACTCCCAAGGCCTTGAGCGACGCGATTTTTTCATCGAGGCTGTCCACCTTAAAGGCAATGTGCTCAACGGGACCCATTTCGCGCGGTGTGTTTACAGGCTTGTAAATAAGCTCAATTACACTCCCATGCGCATCCAAAAATACAAGATTGGACTCAGGATACTTGTAATCCTTCAGTATTTTGCATTCCAGCACTTCTGTATAAAACTTCTTTGAAACTTCAATGTCCATAACCTTTATGCCAATATGTCCGAACTTCATGTCAGCCTCCTTCTTGCTCTAAATACTCTTTTCTACCAGATTATAGCACACCCATTCTTTCAATTGCTTGTGTATTCAAATATTCACATAATTTTATTTGAGTTTCCAACAAGAGGGTATATAAGTAGCAGAAACCAAAGAAAAATGTGGGAGGGAGAGCACATGAAAAGTATCAAAACGAAAATACTTGCAGTTGTCATCATCAATATGCTACTTGTTTCTGCCATCATCAGCGGTACTGCATTTTATGCCATAAGCCGTGCAAATGAGGCCCAGCTTTCTCAAATGGAAAACCAGCTGAGAACCAGTTACGATCAGCAGATCAAGAGTCAGGTCGAGATCATTGTGTCAGAGCTTGGCGGCATCCATCAGGACTATCTGGATGGCAATATGACTGCCGATGAAGCCAAAGCCATTTCTGCAAATGTTATCCGTAATGCCAAGTACGGTGAAAGTGGCTACTTCTGGGCTGACACCATGGAAGGCGTCAACGTGGTACTCCTTGGAAACAAGGATGTTGAAGGCAAGAGCCGTATTGACCTAGAAGATGTCAACGGTAAAAAGCTCATTAAGGACTTCATCGACATCATTAAGAACGACGGCGAAGGCTATGACAATTACTACTTCCCAAAACCAGGTGAAGAGGAAGCCCTGCCTAAGCGCGCCTTCATCAAACTCTATGAGCCTTACGGCTGGGTCATCGGTACAGGCAACTATATCGACGATATCGACAAGTTTGTGGAAAGTGAGCGTGCCATGACTCAGGAACGCTTTGCCAAAACCAGGAACCTGCTCCTAGGCTTCCTAGCACTCTCCATCATATTTGGCTCCATTTTATCTGTCGTTTTGAGCAGCACCATTACCAAACCGATTCTCAAGCTTTCAGAGCTTCTTGATAAAACTGCAAATCTGGATATCCGTAATGATGATACCTATAACTATCTCCTCAAGTATCCAGACGAAACTGGGATTATCGCACGGTCTGCGGGTAACCTTCGCTCTGTGCTCAGGGATATCATCACCCACCTGAAAGAGGATTCCGTACAGCTCAGCCATTCCTCTGACGAGCTGGGCACCATTGTCCTCCAAGGAAAGGAAGGCATTGAAGCTGTCGCCCAGACTGTAGACGAATTTGCAAAAGGTGCTACTGAGCAAGCTTCCGATGCACAGGTGGCTGCTGAAAACATGTCGACACTTGCCCTTGAAATCAACGAAAGTGTTGAAAATGCTTCAAAACTCAGAGAGTACACTGCCGAAGTCAGCAAGAATAACGACGAAGGCTTCGCACTCATTCAGGAGCTAACTGGTAAGTTCAACGCAACGATTGAATCCAATGAAAATCTCAATAAGAATGTCAGCACCTTGTCTGTGAAGTCTGCATCCATTGGTGAAATCACCAGCGCAATCCAAAGCATTGCAGAGCAAACCAACCTCCTCGCCTTAAACGCTGCCATTGAGGCCGCACGTGCAGGCGAAGCCGGAAGAGGTTTCGCAGTTGTTGCAGATGAAATCAGAAAACTCGCTGAGCAAACGTCAAAATCAACTGAACAGATCAACACCATCATCAGTGAGATTCTCAACGAGATCAACTCAACCACAGAAAATATGGAAATCGCAACGGAGTCCATTCAGCTTTCAAGTGATGTTGTTTCAAATCTCAAGTTGTCCTTTGAAGCGATTGAGACGTCAATGGAATCCACCCTTGCCCAGCTGGACGGTATTACAAACAGCATACAGAATGTAAACGACAGCAAGGACGTTGCTACAAACTCTATCCAGGGCATCTCCGCTATTACAGAGGAGAATGCCGCATCTGCGGAAGAAATCTCAGCAACCATGGAAACGCAGACAGAACTCATGTCAGGCATACAGTCCAATTCATCGGAAGTTCTCTCCATTGCACGCAAGCTCGATGAGATTATCCAGCGTTTCAACCTGTAAAACCACATAAGTCTAAAAGTCATATAGGAAACTATAAAAGGGCGCTGATTTATAATCAGCGCCCTTGAGGTTGTTGACAAAGTCGACAACTTCCAGACTGTTGAAAACTTCGAAAGTCAAGGCGCGGATGTAATCCGCTCCTGGAGCGTACTCCGCGTACGTGACTGGTGTGGATTACATCCTGCAACGCAGAATTTCGGAGTTTGTCAACAGTCTGATGGACGCCGATTTGTAATCGGCGCCCATCTTAAGTACAGTCCGTTCAACACGCAGTCCTACTGACTTATGCCTAACACCCGCTTCCTTTGATTAACCCTGAAGCTGGTCGATAAGCTCTTTCAAGATAACTTCTTCCTGGTCGTTTTCCACCTGGCATGTCCCTGCGTTGCGGTGACCACCGCCACCGTGCTTGAGCATGAGTTCGCCAATGTTTGCCTTTGACGAACGGTCAAATATGGATTTGCCGACCGTGAACACGGTATTCTGCTTTTTAAGGCCCCAGATGACCTGGATGGACACCTTGGATTCAGGGAAAAGTGCATATTTCAGAAATCTGTTGCCCGGATGAATGACATCCTCATCCTTAAGACGTACGACAAGAACATCTCCGTGCATCTCACCGCAAGTCTGCAGCTGCTCCTTGAATGCCTCCTCATGTTCGAAGTAGAGCTCCACACGTTCCTTCACATCAGGCAATTCCAGAATGTCTTCAATATCATGATCTGTACAGTAGTCAATGAGTTCCATCATGAGACTGTAGTTTGAAATCCTAAAGTTTCTAAATCTGCCCAGACCGGTACGGGCGTCCATCAAAAAGCTCAGGAGCTCCCATCCCTTTGGCGTCAGAACGTCTTCCTTTGTGAACTGTGCGGAATCGGCCTTGTCTACTGCAAGCATCATTTCATCCCATCTCGCAGGAAATACATCTCTTCCGCCAAAATGATTGTAAACCACACGTGCAGCTGAAGGCGCATCCGGTTCTATGATATGGTTGTCTTTTCTCTTTTCATTACGGATCGTTTCACTCAAATGGTGATCAAAGGCAAGATAGACCCCTTCAACATAGGGCAGGTTTGTCGTGATATCCTTATCGCTCACCGGGATGATTCCGTCCTGCATATCTTTTGGATGGACAAACTTAATGTCGTCAATCATATCCAGCTTCTTCAGAAGAACTGCACACACAAGTCCATCAAAATCACTTCTCGTTACCAGTCTGTATTTATCTGCCATAAAATCCTCCTTAGAATATTTTCGTCATCGATTCATAGTATTTATACCAATCTCACCATCTAAATCATCATTTATTTCAGTTCGAGCACAACTGGACAATGGTCGCTGCCTTCCACATCCATATGTATTTCTGCATCCTTCATATTTTGCGCAAACCGCTCAGACACAATAAAGTAGTCGATTCTCCACCCGACGTTATTGACACGGGCATTCCCCATATAAGACCACCATGAATACATGTCTTCCTTATCCGGATAGAAGTATCTGAACGAATCTACAAATCCGGCTTGGAGCAGCTGTGTCATCTTTGCGCGTTCCTCATCTGTAAAGCCGGCATTTTTCCTGTTGGACTTGTCATTCGTAAGGTCGATTTCCTTGTGTGCCACATTCAGGTCGCCACATACGATGACCGGTTTCTTGCTGTCCAGCTCAAGCAGGTAGTTTCGAAAATCATCTTCCCATACTTCGCGGTAATCCAGTCTTTCAAGGCTACGTTTCGAATTTGGGGTATAGACAGTCACCATGTAGAAGTCCTGGAATTCAAGTGCAATAATCCGGCCCTCCTGGTCATGTTCCTCAATCCCCATATCATAAGAAACCGACAGTGGCGCGTGCTTGGTGAATATGGCCGTGCCCGAGTATCCCTTCTTTTCAGCTGCATTCCAGTACTGATGGTAGCCTTCCAGTTCCAGTTCCACCTGTCCCACCTGGCATTTTGTCTCCTGGAGGCAGAAGATATCCGCATTCATTTCATTGAAATAGTCCATGAACCCTTTCTTAAGAACTGCTCTTATCCCGTTCACATTCCACGAGATCAGCTTCATATGCACGCTCCTTCCCGCTCATCCTATTTAACAGTGCTTCTACACTGAGGTTGTTGACAAAGTCAACAGTCTGAGTGCTTCTGCACTGGCATCTTCCTACACCCATTATATCAAAGCCTGATGCTTCCTTTAATGGAATTTGCTATCCTTTTCAAAGTTTCCTCATTTGAACACAGAGAAATCCTGGTCTGCCTGAATGACGCTTCAGCTGACCAGGACCGCTCTATATCCCTCTATGAAACATCAACCACGCTCATCATCAACCATAAATCTTCTTGATGATGCTCGCAGCCATTTCTTTGGTAATGGTCTCTTTTGGACCGATTCCACGTTCTCCCACTGTAATGATTCCCAGCTCAATCATGAGTGCGACTTCATCGGTTGCCCACTCAGCCACATCCGCACCATCGCGGTATCCAGGAATTTCTGCGGTGAGGTCCGCATTGAGTTTCTTGTCGTCATACGCAACCATGGCATTTGAAAGAATGACCATCATCTGCTCTTTGGTGATGTTGCCGTCTGGGTTGAAGGTCGTTTCCGAATTGCCGGAAATAATACCCTTGTCGTATGCCGATGCGATTTCATCATAATGACCGGAGTCAGCGGCAATATCTTCAAAAGGTGCCGATGCCTCTTCGTTTGTCAGACCATAAGCCCGTGTCACCCATACGGTAAACTCTTCACGGGTTACGGCGTCTTCCGGATTGAAGCTCGCTTCTTCGTCGATGATTCCCTTTCCTAGAAGTTCATTGATTTCAGCCTTTGCCCAAGAGCTTTCCACATCCGTGAAGGATTTGCTGGACTGCATCACCGTATACTGACTCAAACTGATGCGTTTTGTTGAAACGCTGTTGGTTACAGGATCATAGACCCCACCCACCGGTTCCCACTCCCCTGTATTCTCATTGAGTCTAAAGACACTGACTTGTGATGGGTTGTACTGAGAATCGAAGAACTCAAACTCATCGAGGTCAAAGGCCAGTTCCACTGGTTCGTCTAGAGTTTTCATCTCATCGGTGCCTGCAAAGAGTTCCACATCGGTTGTATAGCCTGACTTAAATGTGATTTTGTCCTGTTTCGACGCAAAGGTCTGATTTTCAAAATTCAAGTCTACCAGGACAGAACCGCCTGACTCAACATTTTGGTTGAGAATGGATTCGTCGATTTGGAGTTTTGTGCCGCCAACCTTGACACCCACTTTTCCCACACCGGCGTCTTTGAGTTTGCCAACAAGTTCTGAGTCCAGCGGCACAGCAACCTTGTCTGCAACGCGGTCAGACTTGAGCGTAACTTCCATTTCAAAGTCACGGACATTGCTAGTACCATAATAGTCGCCTAAAGCATCCTTCACCGTATCGTAAGCTACTTTTCTAGCAGCAATCTCCGTTTCAAGTGAAGCCGGGTCGAATTTGACCTGAGCCTTATCATTTTCAACGACCACTTGCGACTGCGGTTTGACCTCTCCAATTTTGCCAATGACACTCTTGGCGAAGTCAGAAACCGTAACATTCATTTCGACAGTCTTCTCCGCACCTGCCGTTTGGACTTTGCCTACATTGCCCAGGAAGCCCGTAGCAAGTGTTGTCAGCTTCTCAGTACTCTCAATTTTCTGTACTGACTTAGAAAGCACCTCTGTCATTTCTACGAGTTTCTTTTCAACAAACGCTGTATTGGCAGCGTCCTTAACAGCTGTCTCAAGAGCATCAACTGTATTGACATACTGGTCAAGGGCCGATACGAGCAGGGCTTCACTTTCTATATTTTCAATATTCGCTTCCATGACCTTATAAGCCTTTTCAGCATCTTCCACAACAAGGGTTTCTCCCTTGAGCTGTGTACTGATATCGTCTGCCAGCGTACTGACATTCGTGTTCGATTCAAGCTCTGAAACAGACGTCATATTCAGGGCTTCATCAAGGGGATACATCACGAGTTCAAGCTCTGGATTGTCCAGTGCCGCATTTTGTGTATAGGCAATCACAAAGCCGTCCTCTACGTGGTTGTAGCCCGCTGTAATATCGGTCATGAATCCTGTTTCAGTCTCGACTGCAACAGGGTCATCTGCCAGCTTCTCTCCTTCCGGACTCAGTTCCTGTGCGTAAAGAACCCCTTCACCGCCCATGTCTTCAGTCCAGACAACGAGAATGTTTCCCGTCTGACTATTAATATCCACTGTAAGTGTATTGGGTTCATCCAGCAAATTAGATGTGAACTCGACCAGCGAAGAGTTCTCATGGATGAACTTACCGTAGAGGGAATACTTGGCCCCTGTATCCCGCTGCCAGATTACATAGTCATCACCGTACTGGTCACTGTGGACCACGCGTGGCTCGCTCAGGTCTGTCAGGCCCGGAACGACGGCCCCCTCCATACTCACACTACCATCGGATTCGACTTCAATGACTGAGATGATCGCATTGCTGCCGCCATACTCCGCTGTCACTATGAAGCGCTCCTCGTCAGGATTGTAGACCACATCAAAGGAATCCACGTCCGTATCAAATGGTCCAAATTCCAAATCCACCGGCGTTTCCAGCAGGGTATCCACAAGGACTCCAGTCAGCTGCGTCTCAAAATCATCACGCATATTCCATGTGATGAGATACTGTTCATTCTCAGAGTCATAGGCCCCTTTAGGCGTATCATGGGATTCATTCAAGCCAGGCTCTGTATCAAAGGTCATAATATCCGTTTTCTTGCTTCCATTCAGGTCGAGCACCACACCATGGATCCGGCGTGCAGTACTGATGCCGTCATTCCAGACTACCAGAAACTGTTCTTCATCTGGATTGTAGGTGACATGCGGATTTTCAGGCATATTCAGGGAGACTGTCACGATGGTAAAATCACTCCCCAGCTTACGTCCCTGAGTATCTACAAATTGCCCCTTAAGCGCACTTGCAAGTGCAAATCCGTTGTAATCCTGATAGACGACCAAATACTTTTCAGCATCCTCTGCGTATGCGGAAGATGTGCTATAAACGCCGGTAAGCTGCCTGTCGGCACCCGGTGCAGCAAAAGTCCCCGTATAAGTGGTCGTCAGCATCAGCATGACAACCATGAGCGCACTCAGGCGCTTGAGCTTGCCGCTGTTCAAAATATGCATACTGTACCTCCTTAACACTCTTCTACCAATGCCCTCTCTTACTTTATAGCCCTCCAAACCGCCTTTCCTCTAAATAATCTTAAAGTTTAAGCATCGCCGCATAGCGTTCATTCAAATAAGGTCTGACCTGATCGAGAATATAGTTCTTCATTTTATCCGACAAGTTGCCTTCAGGGGTCAGCATATCCTCTTCCAGATCGATACGCACCTTGGTACATAAGTCGAAGGCTTCATACCACAGCTCATAGTTTCTTCTCAAATCCTGCATATAGTCTTTTGGAATCAGGTCTGCCTCAGTTGAGCGATTGCGGGCCTGAATCCGTCGCATGGCGGTATCCACACTGACATCAATATAAATCAGAAGCTCTGGCGGATTCACATGCGCCAGCATGTTATGGAGCAGATCACGATAGATTCTGAACTCGTCAGTCGTCATTTGCCCTCTGTCATGAATGGTCTTTGCGAAAATCTCGTCGCCGTAAATGGACCGATCAAAGATTGCCGCACCGCCCGTTTCATCTACATTCTTGATATCCCTAAACCTGTCATTGAGGAACATGACCTGAATGATTGCACTCCATCTGCCCTGGTCGGCATAGAATCGATCCAGCATGCGCTGGGCAAGCCGGCCCCGATCATCGTCGACGAGTTCCTCATATACCGCAATTCCCAGCGTATCACTCAAAAACTCTGCAACAGTACTCTTACCGGCTCCAATGATTCCATCTACAACTATGGCCATATTATTAACTGCTCCTTTGCTCTTGTACCGCTCAAACTCGGTTGAAATAAATTCTGACATGCCTGACCTCAATCCTCATACTGTGAATAATGTACGATTCCTTATCTAGATATTGCATAAACCTGCGTTTTATATATACCCAGTTATAGGGCACCTAGTAATTTTTCATCAAGCAGGCCCCTTAAGCCTTCTAGTAAAGCTGATTTTATTGACAAGGCACTGCTTTTTCCTTAAAATAGTTTCTGTAAAAACAGTTTCTACAAGAACTAATTAGGAGGCTATATGCTAAAACCGAGTGAAATTCTATATGGTCAAAACACCATTGCAAAACTGCTTCAGGAATGCAATTCGAGTGTCAGCAGCAAGCATGGACTGACAGAATATGAATCCAGTATTCTGCTATATCTATACAATCATCCCCATAAGAACACGGCAACCGACATAGTCGACTACCGAAAGCTGCCAAAAGCCAATGTTTCTAAGGCGGTTGAATCGCTCATCTGCAAGAACCTGCTGATTCGAAACCCTGACCCAAGAGACAGACGGCGTATTCATCTGGCACTGACAGAAGAGGCGCTCACAATCATTCCAGACCTCATCAAGGCCATGAATGCCTTTTTTGATATACTGCTCTCCGATTTCGACAAAAAAGAAAGGGCGCTTTACGCCTCTCTGAATAGACGCATCATCGCAAATGCTGAGAAAGGACTCCTTCAAAATGAAGACCGCAACAAATGATAAGGACAATATTTTAGGGTCGGCACCCATTGGAAAGCTTCTCTTTCGACTGGCAGTTCCAACGATTATTGCCCAGCTGATCAATATGCTCTACAATATGGTGGACCGAATTTACATCGGACATATACCTGAAGTTGGAACGCTTGCACTGACTGGTGTTGGTGTCTGTATGCCCATTATCATGATCATACTGGCCTTCTCGTCATTCGTGGCATCTGGAAGTGCACCGCGCGCTTCTATAAACATAGGAAAAGGCGACCGGGACACTGCTGAAAAGATTCTTGGAAACTCCTTCCTATTTCAAATCGTGCTTTCCCTGATTTTGACCGGGGTTCTTTTGATTTTCAACCGCCCCCTTCTGCTGTCATTTGGAGCCAGCAGCAATACAATCGACTATGCAACAAGCTATATGGGCATCTATGCGCTTGGGACCATTTTCGTGCAGCTTACCCTAGGTATGAACGCCTTCATCACGGCGCAGGGCTTCGCTAGAACAAGCATGCTCACAGTCCTCATCGGTGCAGTCATCAATATCATTCTTGACCCTATTCTGATTTTCAAACTGAATATGGGCGTATCCGGCGCTGCACTGGCGACCGTGATTTCACAGGGAATCTCCTGCATCTGGGTCCTGACCTTCCTCTTTGGAAGCAAAACCCACCTCAAGCTTAAAAGGGAAAATTTCAAGCTCAGCAAAGAGATTCTCCTACCCTGCATCGGACTGGGTCTGGCCCCATTCATCATGATCAGCAGTGAAAGCATCATCACAGTAAGCTTTAATGCCTCCCTGCTCAAATATGGAGGGGACATCGCCGTAGGCGCCATGACCATCCTGACCAGCGTCATGCAGTTTACCATGATGCCTATGCAGGGACTGGGTCAGGGGGCGCAACCCATCGTCAGCTTCAACTATGGCGCCAGAAACAGTGCGCGCGTACAGAAGGCTTACAGGCTGCTTCTGATTACAAGTTTGGGATACTCGACAATCCTATGGGCAATCATCATGATTTTCCCCCATATGCCGATTCATATTTTCACCGCAGATCCTGCGCTCTCTGAATTTTCAAGGATTGCCATACGGATTTTCTTTGCGGTCAACTTCATGTTCGGTATTCAAATGGCCTGTCAGATGACCCTGATTGCCATTGGCAGCGCTAAAGAGTCTGTCATCATTGCCATCATGCGCAAGTTCATCCTCCTGCTCCCGCTGATTTACATCATGCCTCGCATCTTCAGCGGACATAGCACCATGGCGGTTTACGCAGCAGAGCCCGTAGCTGATTTTCTAGCGGTAACCTTTACCATGATCCTCTTTAGGGTTCGGTTTAAGCGTACGATCGAACAGATGGACGCACCACTTACCGCGCATACAGCCGCGGCATAAAATAGAAAGCCATCAGACAATTTATCCGTCTGATGGCTTTTATTGTTTGAATTTCTTGGTTAATCCCTTAGAATCGCCGTATTTGAAACGGTCATATCCTCAACAGGATTTTTGGGCAAATCTATTCCAATCGTCTCCCGAATGACATCTTCAACGGTTTCAACGAATATAAATGTCAAATCCTCCTGAACTTCTCGCGGTACATCAATCAGATCCTTTTCATTTGCCTTGGGCAGTATGATCCGCTGAATTTCAGACCGGTGTGCTGCTATGATTTTTTCCTTGATGCCGCCGACTGGCAGCACGACACCCCTGAGGGATATCTCACCTGTCATTGCCAATTTTGGATCAACCGGGTGGCCAGTCACCAGAGAAGCAAGCGTACTCAGCATGGCAACCCCTGCTGATGGACCATCTTTTGGCGTTGCACCCGCCGGAACGTGAATATGAATATCCAACCGATCCATATCAAAATGAGTCATGTGGCGTGCCAGCCTTGAACGAATGAGACTCTGAGAAATCCTTGCGGACTCCTTCATAACCTCCCCCAGCTGACCGGTGAGCATGAGTTGCCCCTTACCCGGCATATGCGCTGCCTCAATAAATAGAATATCGCCCCCAACGGGTGTCCATGCGAGTCCGGTCACAACGCCTGGCGGATTGATCACCCCAGCCTTGTCGTATCTGACGATCTCATGCCCAAGAATGTCAAAGAGCATTTGCGGTTCTATTTCATAGGGAAGTGCCACTTCACCCGTCACGATTTTTTCAGAACACACCCGTGCAACCTTGGCAAGCTGCCGCTTCAGGCTCCTGACACCCGCTTCACGGGTGTACTTGTCAATGATCTCATGCAGTGCAGCATCACTGATTCTCAGCTGTTCTTGATTCATGCCGTGGTCTTCAAGCACATCGGGCATGAGGTGCGCCTTTGCAATGTGGAATTTTTCCTGACTTGTGTAACTGCTGACTTCAATAATCTCCATGCGGTCAAGCAGCGGACCCGGTATACCACGAAGGGAGTTGGCAGTCGCTATGAAAAATACCTGCGACAGGTCATAAGGCACATCCAGATAGTGGTCTGTAAACGTACCGTTCTGCTCTGGGTCAAGCACCTCCAGCAGAGCACTCGCCGGATCGCCATTTGCAGAGGCACCGAGTTTATCGACTTCATCTAAAATGAAAACTGGATTTACCGAACCAACACGTTTCATTCCTTGAATAATGCGGCCTGGCATTGCACCGATATAGGTTCTTCTATGACCTCTGATTTCAGCCTCATCGCGCACGCCACCCAGACTGACCCGTACGTATTCCCTTTCCAGGGAATTTGCAATGCTCTTTCCAAGACTTGTTTTGCCCGTTCCGGGCGGTCCAACCAGCAGCAGGATTGACCCCTGCATATTCTGCTTCAACTTCATGACGGTCAAATGCTGAATGATTCTGTCCTTCACTTTTTCAAGGCCGTAATGGGCCGCGTTAAGGACATCTCTTGCCTGTGCGATATCAAGGTCTTTAAAGTCCGGTTTTCCCCAAGGGAGTCCAGTCAGCAAATCCAGATAATTTCGAATGACATTCACTTCCGAGCTGTTGGGATTTTGGCTCTTTAGCTTAACCACTTCATCAAGGGCGATTTCCTTGATATTCTCAGGCATGTCCAAAGCTTCAATAAGCGCCTTATAGTCTTTCTTTTCAGCGCGTCCACCGCCCTGTGTTTCACCCAGTTCCTCCTGGATGGCACGCATTTGCTCTCTGAGCATCTGTTCTCTGTAGGTTCTGTTCATTTTTTCAGAAAACTTCTGGTTCAGTTCAATGTTGAACTGAATACTGTGCTTGTGTTCAATGAGAAGATCAAGAAACTTCAAGCTTCTTTTCCTGAGGGATTCAAGCTCCATAAAGGCTTGCTTCTGATCTGGCGAAATATGAATGAAGGGCATTATTGCCGCAATCACAGCGTCTATGTCATCTATTTCCCGAATGTATTCAACATAAGACTCAGCACCCTTGAAATTTTGACTGATTTCCTCAGTCAAGTCTTTCACATACTCTAATATCTCCGCTTGGTTTTTACTGTCAATGTCAATACGGTCAGGTCTGAACTCAAAGGTTGCCTTGTAATAACCGGACTCAAACCAGACATCGGTGGCTTCCAGGCGTTCAATTACCTGCAGGCCCAGCTGATAGCCCCCTGGTGTCTTTTTAAGATTCTCCACCTTGACCAGATTTCCCACAGCATGGAAATCACGCATGCCGTATCTGCTGATGTCCGAATCGGTGCGCAAGGTCAGTGCAACGGCATAGAAGTCGTCTTGGACAATCTTATAGTATAAATCTTCATCAAAGTGTCCCTCAATTTTGATTTCACTTTTTCCGCCCTTAAAGAGCACATCGTGCTTTAAGGGAATCAAGTTCAGTTCTTTCTTTGTCATGTATTCGTGCATCATCTTCACCTCGATCGATTTGTATTCCATTTAGCTGAACAGGTTTTCTAAATTTGCCGCGATGCTCAAGCTTCACTGACTTCCCAGCCCGCCGCAAACTCTTTGAATACTGTTTCTAAATCTGTTAGCTGCCTACCTTTTTCCCTACCGGTTTGTCCATCTGCCTGGTCGTAAAGCTCCAGTGTCAGAAGCTTTAATGAGCTGGCTGATTTTGCATACAGGGTCCAGCCCCATTCGTCAATTCTGGGTTTGATATGATATCTCTCTATGGCAACCTTTAAAAACGCAAATATGACAAGAAACCAGAAGCTCAGTGTCTCTGAATGGATGAAAGAGGCACCTGAATGACTCAGGTGGGATAGGCCGACGACCAGTGCTATTGAAAGCAGTATTTCAACCAGATTTATTGCCAAATACATATTGGCAAACAGGCGTCTATACCATTTGGTTCTTTTCAGTATGCTGCCGCTCTTCTGCTGCAATCCCTGATAAGCGGCTTCAACATTGTTCTGGTCCCCACACCTTTCGCATTTGCGCTTCAGTTTCCTATCAATGACATCTGCCTTGAAAGCGTCCAGCCTAGTCTGAGCGTCTCGGAATGCCCATTCAAGACTGTATCTGTGCCTGTCTTCATAAATCGTGTTCAAGTTATCAAAAAACGTGTTGATTTCTATTCTGTCTGTGCTCATTTATCCTCCTGATTCCGCTGTTGGAACTAATTAGTTTTGTTTTACCGAACTATATGTCTAAAAAAAAGATCGCCCCACAAACATCTCTCTTAGTTAGTTATGTTTGCCCTAACTATAGAGTCTAAAAAAAGTCGCCTATGGCGTTTACAAGTGAACCTCAGGGAACCGAAGGGTTCCCTTAAAGCAGGTCTTACTCAATTTTCTCAAGAATTTGGATCAGAACGTCCAGGTCTTCATTGTTAAGCTGTTTGCTGAGCTTCACAGCCATATAGCTCCAAGTGATATTCTCCAAGTTCACTATTTTTTCGCCGCGTTCAGTGAGCTTGATATAGTACACGCGCCCGTCCGCTGGACAGCTTTGCTTATACACAAGGTCCATTTTTACAAATTTCTTCACCATTTCAGTTACTGTTGGCTTAGATAGGTCGAGTATTTCAGCCAAATGACTTGTTGTCATCCCCTGACTGCAATTGAACTTTTTCAAGTAATCTAACTGCCTCAGGCTTAACTCTGATATATCGAGTTCGTCAGTAGCTGTGAAGTAACAGCTCCCTTTAAGCTTCATCAGCTTTCCGATCCCTCTGGCTAGTTTTTCATTGCGGTCCATTAGATCACCTCGTAAGTTAGTTCGGGTTTGCCTAAGTAAATAATACGATTAATCGACTTTCTTGTCAACTCTTTATTCCATTTTGTTTTCCCAACCATTAAAAAGAGCCCTCCACTTTACTTGGAAAGGCTCTTGAAATTTGCTAGTCTTCTACATTGATCAAAGATTTTTCTTGGATTTCACCGATGACATCCATATCCAGCGTGCCACCCTCATCCAGATCCTCAATTTCATTTTTAATATCCAGCATTCGATCATCAAGAAGGGTAATCATATTTGCACACACCTTAAGCTGATCTGTGATGGTCTTAGGTGCTTTGTTTCTGTACTTGTAGTAAATCTTGTGTTCCAGGCTTGCCCAAAAATCCATGGCAATGGTTCTGATTTGAATCTCTATGCGGGTTGGCACAACGCCACTGCTTAGAAAGACGGGAATCTCCACATGCACATGCATACTTTTGTAGCCATTGGGCTTTGGATTAGCGATATAGTCCTTGACTTCAATAATCCGAACATCATCTTGACGGTCCAGCAAATCATAAACCTTGTATATGTCTGACGTAAAGGCACATATAACACGAATGCCCGCGATATCGAAAATATGTTTTCGCGCGTTCTCAATCGTTGGTTCGAATCCGTATCTGACAAGCTTATCCATTATACTCGCAGGTTTTTTCACGCGAGACTTGATATGCTCAATAGGATTGTAGTCGTGGATGCTTCTGAATTCCTCATCCAGAATCTGAAGCTTTGTATTGACCTCTTCCACGGCGAATTTGTGCACCAGCAGAAGGTCACGCCAAGGCTTCATATCTTTCGTGTCAAACTCTTCGTACATATCTTTCTCCTAACTTAAAGTCGATACCTATATCATATAGTCAAAGACAGCCTATTTCAATAGAGGGTCGAATAAAGTTTAAAAATCTGTACAATTGTGCGGGCTTGGTTTGTTTGGGGTGCGGGGCAAGTTTTGGGCACAGGGCAAGCTTTGGTTGCCCTTCAGGTTATCGACAAAGTCGACAAGATGGTAGACTTTAGAAAACTTCGAAAGACAAGGCGCGGATAAAATCCGCTCTATGAGCGTACTAAGGTACGTGATTAGAGCGAATTTTATCCAGCAACGCAGTATTTCGGAGTTTTTCTAAAGTCTGCAGGGCAACCTTTGGTTGCCCTTGTCGTTAGTCTTCACTCTATTGATTTGTTATTTTTAGCACAGGGCAACCTTTGAGTTGCCCATGTCGTTAGCCGCGCCATATACACATATAAATGAGGAGCGCCAATTTTGTGCGCGCACAATTGGCGCTCCTCATTTATATGTGTGCATTTCTTTGTCTTTTACGCAAAGAAACACCCCATCACGATGGGGTGTTTTAAAAGTTCAACTATAATTGAATTATAGAGAAGTTACATTTTCAGCTTGAGGACCTTTAGGACCTTCAGCTAGTTCGAAAGACACTTTTTCGCCTTCTTCAAGAGTCTTGTAACCATCTTTGTTGATTTGTGAGAAGTGAACGAAAACATCGTTGCCGTCTTCAGAAGTGATAAATCCGTAACCTTTTTCTGCGTTAAACCATTTTACTGTACCGTTCATATTGGTATTCCTCCGATTCAAATAATTTACTTTGGATAATTCATAGCAAAATATTGACGAATAAAACTTTCGAAAGGATACCTGACACCCTGTAAAACCAGAGCAGAGTACGTTTCTAACGATTTTATTGCAAACTTTTGATTCTGAATTACTCTACTTTTTCATATTAACATTAAAAATATTCAAGTGCAAGTAATTAAGGTTTCTTTTGGGGTAATTGTCTGATATACTATGTGATTGATTATTAAGACCTCTTGCATAAATCATTTACAAAACTTGCATTTCTTAGATTACTCTATACACTGTTTAAAAGACCAATAAGGATATGAATATGACAACTTTTAAAGATATGAATCTGAGCCCTGTCTACATTGAGCGGCTCCGAAAACAGGGCATCACTGCCCCGACCGAAATACAGGCCCGTGCCATTCCCGAAATTCTAATGAACCGGGACATTATTGCAAAATCCCAGACCGGAACAGGAAAGACCCTTGCTTTTCTGCTTCCCATTTTTGAACGGATGGACCCTGAGCTGAATAAGGTTCAAGGACTGGTTGTCACGCCGACACGCGAGCTGGCCCTTCAGATTACGGAAGTCGCTAAGATGCTGTGCGGTGACGACAACCTGGGGATTCTTACCGTATACGGCGGACAGGATATTGACAAGCAGCTTCGTAAGCTCGGCAAAGGGGTTCACCTGATCATTGCTACGCCAGGCCGACTGCTTGACCACATGGGCAGGGAAACCGTGGATTTCAAGCATCTGAAAACCCTGGTTCTTGACGAAGCCGACCAGATGCTGCATCTGGGTTTTAGACCTGAAGTCGATATGATTCTAAGAATGACCCCTAAAAAGAAGCAGCTGCTCTGCTTCTCTGCAACACTGGAGGCCAAGGTCAAGAAAATAGCCTATGGCAACATGAGCGACCCGGTCCAGATTGACATTGAAAAGAAGTCTGTCACACTGGATGCGATTGACCAGCTGCTTGTCAAAACAACGGACCGCAATAAAAAGGACGACCTGATCAGTAAACTGGGCAGTGACATGCCTTTCATGGCAATCATTTTCTGTCGTACAAAACGACGCGTCGATGCGCTGGATATGGCGCTCAATCAAGCCGGTTTCAACTGCGAAAAACTTCATGGCGACCTGACGCAGAAGAAGCGCGAGCGGATCATGAAGGCCTTCAGAGATTTGAAAATCCAGTTTCTCATCGCAACGGACGTAGCTGCCCGAGGTCTGGATATCAGTGGCGTAACCCATATTTACAACTACGATATGCCAGAAACCGTCGATATTTACATTCACAGGATTGGACGAACTGGACGTGCAGGCGAAAGCGGCATTGCCACAACTTTTGTAACACCAAAGGACGAAATTCTGCTGGCAGAAATAGAAAAGACAGTCCACCAGTCCCTGCCCTACGAGTTCCTGGCTACAGACAAGGACGTCTATGTCACCATGTGTCAGAATACCTCAAATAAATAGTAGATGTCTTGAGATGCTTCAACCGATTTTCAACTATTTTTGTAACACTTCAAATAATACTTTAAATCCCAGCCTGTTTTCTATATAATGAAAGGGAACTTTATCATTGTTTTTGAAAGGGGTAATTTCATGAAAAAAGGGGATATATTGTGGGGTGGAGGACTGCTGGCAGTTATTGCATTTCTAACAGTTCCCGCAACGCACAATGTTTTTGTGAGCGCGTCATCGGGACATCCGCTCATGATGGCTTTCGTCAAGTTCTTTGTTCTGGGGACAATGGGTGAAGTCCTCGGTGGACGTATTGTCGCCGGAGACTGGGTTCGTCCAAAAGGACTGCTGCTTAGAGCACTTGTTTGGGGATTCCTGGGTATCTTTATCGCACTTGCTTTTACAATTTTCTCAACGGGTGTCACAGCCCTTATTGGAAAAGGACTGCTTCCAATGTTTGCTGAAGGCTCACTTGGCGCAAAGGTTCTGACTGCATTCTTTATTAGTGCATTCATGAACATTATCTTCGCACCAACCATGATGGGTTTTCACAAAATTACAGATACCTATATCGACCTTGCAGACGGAAAGCTTGGCAACATTTCAGGTGTACCACTGCCACAGGTAGTCAGCGCGATTGACTTCCAGGGCCTTGTCGGTTTTGTCTTCTTCAAGACAATTCCATTCTTCTGGATTCCTGCACATACGGTTACATTCCTGTTGCCGCCTGTTTATCGTGTACTGATGGCCGCATTTCTGGGAATCGCACTTGGCGCAATTCTTGGATTTGCTAAAAAACGCAAGACTGCCTAATCTCGAGAATTTAAGGTATGCATTAACTCACAAAACCTTATACCAGATAAAATCAAAGAGGACCGCAATTCATGGAGTCATCCATGAACTGCAGTCCTCTTTTTGTATTGTTTCTTATTTTAAATTCAAGCCGTCAACCTACAGACAACTTAAAAGAGGGGCTACTTAACCAGCATCAGGTCGACTGGTACATATGCATCTACGCTCTCGCCCAGAAGAACCTTGAGTGCACTTTCAACACCCAGGCTGCCAATCATTGCAGGCTGCTGAGCAACAGTAGCAGCAAGTTCACCGTTTTCAACAGCTTTTACTGCGTCATCTGTAGCATCAAAACCAACCACCTTGATATCCTTGCCAGCTGCTTGGATTGCCTTAAGAGCGCCAAGTGCCATTTCGTCGTTATGCGCAAATACAGCATCGATTTCAGGCTGTGCCTGAAGAATGTTTTCCATTACAGAAAGACCTTTTGTTCTGTCAAAGTCTGCAACCTGACGTGCCACCACTTCAATATCCTGACCTTCAAGGGCCTTGTTGAAGCCTTGGCCACGGTCTCTAGCAGCCGATGTGCCTGCAATACCTTCAAGTTCAACGACTTTACCGCTTCCGCCAAGCAGTTCAACGATGAAGTCACCTGCCATCAGACCCCCTGCAACGTTATCAGAAGCAATGTGCGTCACAACATCACCCGCATTTGCACCTCTGTCCAGGGTCAGTACAGGGACACCTTTACCATTTGCCATTTTAATGGCATTGACAACGGCATCAGAGTCAGTCGGGTTGATCAGAATAACACTTACATCTTGAGTAAGTAGGTCTTCCATGTTTGCCAGTTCTTTTGCCGGATCATTCTGTGAATCCAGTACAACAAGCTCAAGATTCAGCTCTTCAGCCTTTTTCTCCGCACCTTCCTTGAGTGTTACGAAGAATGGGTTGTTGAGTGTCGAAACAATCAGACCCATTTTCTCGCCACTACCCATTAGGGCAGCAGCTTCTTCTTGACCGCCACCAGCTTGAGTGATAAGTTTCAGGTCAACAGGAATGAAGGCTTCAATTGTTTTACCATCAATTGTATCTTTAGCCGCACTTACGCCCAGGGAACCTATTTTTTCAGGCTGCTGTGCAACAGTTGCTGCCATTTGTCCTGCTTCTACTGCCTTGACCGCATCATCTGTAGCATCAAAACCCACTACGATGATCTCTCTGCCTGCAGATTCTATAGCAGTCACTGCACCCAGTGCCATCTCGTCATTATGCGCAAATACTGCGTCGATTTCAGGCTGTGCCTGAAGAATATTTTCCATTACAGACAGACCCTTTGTTCTGTCAAAGTCAGCAACCTGACGCGCCACCACTTCAATGTCAGTCGCATCAATTGCCTGGTTGAAGCCTTGACCACGATCTCTTGCAGCAGATGTACCCGCAATACCTTCAAGCTCTACAGCCTTGCCTTTTCCGCCTAGGAGTTCAGCTATGTATTCGCCGGCCATTACACCACCAGATACATTGTCTGAAGCGATATGTGTTACAACTTCACCAGCATTGGCACCTCTATCCAGTGTAATTACCGCTACTGATTTTTCATTTGCCATCTTGATGGCATTGCCAACAGCATCCGAGTCTGTTGGGTTGATCAGAATAACATCCACACCTTGAGTCAGAAGATCTTCCATGTTTGCAAGCTCTTTAGCCGGGTCATTCTGCGAATCCAGAACAATCAGTTCAAGGCCAAGTGTGCTTGCCTGTGCCTCAGCACCGTCTTTTAGTGCAACGAAGAATGGGTTGTTGAGTGTCGAAACGACAAGACCCACTTTGCCGGCTGCAGCTTCCTGAGCCGCCGGTGCCTCCTCTGTTTGCTCAGCAGGTGCAGAACAGCCTGCAAGCATACCTATAATCATTACCATGACCATAAGCATTGACATAAACTTTTTCATTTAATTCTCCTCCTCTTTCTATCTATTTCTCTTTTTGATCCAATAACACCGCAACGAGAATCACAAGCCCCTTGGCAAGCATCTGATAGTAAGATGTCACGTTAAGCAGATTCAGTGCGTTGTTAAGAATACCAATAATCAGGGCGCCCACGATGGTTCCAAGAACAGAACCTACGCCGCCTGCAAGCGATGTTCCCCCGAGAACAACTGCAGCGATGGCATCCAGCTCGTAGCCCGTTCCCGCTGTTGGCTGTGCAGAGGACAGACGGGATGTGATAATCATGCCGCCCGCGGCTGCAAGGGCACCGCTCATACCGTATACAAAGAGCTTAACGCGGTGTACACTCACACCCGAAAGCTTTGTCGCCTCTTCATTGCCACCCGAGGAATAGACATAACGTCCAATGGTCGTGTGCTTCAGGATGAAATAACAGGCTCCAAATATCAGAGCCATAATAATAATTGGATTCGGCACCCCAAACAGATAGCCATTTCCGATTTTTGAAAATGCCTCCGCATTGGCCTCATATCCTGCACTGATCGGTTTACCGTCAGTGAATACGAGTGTCGCGCCCCTGAAAACCGTCATCGTAGCCAGCGTCACGATAAATGGCTGCAGCTTTCCCTTTGATATGATGAAGCCATTGACAATACCAATGCCTGTACCAATGGCAAGTGCAGCAAGTACGGCAACCGCAGCGGAAGCTCCGCCTGCCAGAAGATAGGCTGAAACAGCACCGCTGATTGCAAGAATGGATCCTACAGAAAGGTCGATTCCCCCTGTCAGAATTACAAATGTCATGCCGGCAGCGATAATGGCATTGACTGAGGACTGCCTAAATACGTTGAACATGTTCGACCACGTCATAAAACGGTCGCTCATGAATGATATGATTATTGAAAATCCAATCAGGCCGATAATGGATTGAAAACGACCCAACTGCTCTTTTACATTCTGTTTCATGTCTACTCCCTTCCCAAACCAACTGCTAAACGCATGATGTGCTCCTGATTTGCACTGTCTCTATGAATCACACCCGAGACAGTGCCTTCGTGCATGACCATGATTCTGTCACACATGCCAAGAAGTTCAGGTATTTCCGATGAAATCATCAGAATTGCCATACCGCGTTCCTTGAAGGCATTCATCAAGTCATAAATCTCTTTTTTTGCCCCGACGTCGACCCCACGGGTCGGTTCGTCGAGTATCAGGACTTTCGGCTCTGTCATTAGACTCTTAGAAATGCTGACCTTCTGCTGATTTCCTCCCGAAAGGAATTTGACCTTCTGTGCCAGTGACGGCGTCTTGATGGACAGCTGACTTACGAAGTCATCCGCTATGTCATTCTCCATCTGCTTATTGATGACCCCCATTGGCGCAATTCTCTTGAGGGCAGACATGGACATGTTTTCCCGCACCGACATGCCCAGTACCAGCCCATCCTTCTTTCTATCTTCAGATACGTACGTAATGCCACTTTCAATGGCCTGCTTCTCACTTTTAAAAGATACAGGCTGTCCATCGAGAATAAGACTTCCCGATTTTACCCCATAGTGTCCGAACAGGGTTTTCGCAAGCTCTGTTCTGCCCGCACCCATCAGGCCTGCCACACCCAGAATCTCACCTTCTTTGATTTCAAAGTTCACATCGTGAACATATTGGTTCTCAAGATCAGAGACGCTGAGCACCACATTGCCGGTCTTGGTATCCATATAGGGATACTGCTCTTCCAGCTTTCTGCCGACCATAAGCTCGATGAGCCCGTCTTCGTCAATATCAGAAACTGGCTTTTCAGCAATAAACTGTCCATCACGCAGAATTGTGACGTCATCACAGATTTCAAAGATTTCCTTGAGTCTGTGTGAAATGTAAACAATGCTCTTGCCTTCTGCCTTGAGATCCCGAATGACCTGAAAGAGCGCCTCTGTTTCCTGGTCTGTGAGGGCATCGGTCGGCTCATCCATAATAATCAGCTCGGCATCCAGCGAAAGGGCCTTGGCGATTTCAAACATCTGCTTGTTTCCAATGGAAAATCTTTTGACCTTCCTTGCCGGATCGATGTCGATGCCAAGCGCGTCCAGCAAATCTTTTGACTTTGCCATAAGCTCTGACCAGTTTATGATTCCAAATCCTTTTTTCGGCTCTCGACCCAGAAATATATTTTCACCGATTGACATTTCCTCAATGAGATTCAGTTCCTGGTGTATGATTGCAATGCCCAGTTCCTGCGCATCTTTAGGCCCTTTCATGTCCACTTCCTTGCCCTTGTAGAAGATGCTTCCTTCCGTCTTGGCATAGACACCTGATAAAATCTTCATCAATGTGGATTTGCCGGCACCATTCTCTCCGAGAAGGGCCATCACTTGACCTTCATATACATTGAGATGGACGTCATCAAGGGCTTTTACGCCAGGAAAGGTTTTGGTAACATGCTTCATTTCCAGTATCTTATTACGCATCCTGCCACATCCTTTAGAATATTACACCTGACTTTAAAATAACATTGGCATACGGCGTGCACTCACCCGTACGTATGACAGCCTTGGCCGATTTTGTCTGTATCTTGAAGCTTTCATGGGACACATAGGTCACAGGCACATCAGACAAGAGACCTTTGATTTCAGATTCCACAGCCGGATTCATGGTCTTGATTTCTTCTGCAAGAACATAGCCCTCACATTCAAATGCCTCCAGCAGCGTCTTCAAGACTTCTATAAAGCCGGGTGTGCCTTGCTTTACTGCGATATCAATGCGTTTTACACCTTCCGGAACAGGAAGGCCCGCATCTCCGATGACGATTTCATCGGTATGTCCCATCTTGCTGATTACCTCAATTATGTCCGCGTTGAGCAGTGAACTGCTTTTCATCATTTCCGCTTCACTCCTTCAAATTTCTCAATCTCCGCAAATGTCGGCAGTGAGCTTTGTGCGCCGTGTTTTGTCACTGTCACAGCCCCCACCTTCATGGCAAATTCCATTGCCGACGCCATGCCTTCACCCTTTGAAAGGGCTGTCAGCAGACCACCTATAAAGCTATCTCCAGCGGCTGTAGTATCCACCGCATCTACCTTGTATCCATGGACATGGTGTTTATCACCTGTATGATTCATGTAGAGCGCCCCGTCTTTTCCAAGCGTAATGATCAGTTCCTTTACGCCTGTATCAAAAAGTGCCGCAGCCCCCTTTTGCAGGTCCTCTTCCGACTCGGCCGAGTAGCCTGTAAGAACTTCAAACTCCGTTTCGTTGGGAACCAGCAGGTCCACATTGGCAATGAGGTCTCTCGACAGTTGTCTTGCCGGCGCCGTATTCAGAACTGTCATTAGGCCCTTTTCTTTGGCCATGGCAAAAGCCTTCTCAATGGTTTCTATGGGTGTCTCGAGCTGGGCCAGCAGGATATCCTGTCCGTCGAAATCCTCTGATAAAACGTTTTCAGGGACCATTGAAAAATTAGCGCCCGGTATAACCACGATGGAATTGTCCCCATCATCATTTACCATAATCAGCGCCGTTCCCGTTGGTTCAGCTTCAACAGACTTTACGCCTGAGCCGTCCACACCGCTTGACTCAAGTGCTTCCTTGAGCTTGCTTCCAAAATCATCTGAGCCTACGCGACCAATCATGGAAACAGCTCCGCCGAGCTTTCCGATTGCCACAGCCTGATTTGCGCCCTTGCCGCCCGGTATTTCGCTGAACCCGTTTCCAAGCACCGTTTCACCAACCTTAGGTGTTGCGTGTACATTTGTAACCAAATCCATGTTCAGGCTTCCAAGTACCAGTATCCTCTTCATCGTTTCACTCCCTTAGGTTAAACGTTTAACCTTATAAAAAAATATATACTTCTGGGCATAGGCGTCCATGCCCAGATTGCTATCTTGTTGTTCCTCGAATCACGAGGTGTGTTTTCAAGTTTTCAAGCTCGATGTCTTTTTCAGCCCCTTGAATCATACCGATTAGAACACGACCTGCCTGATAGCCCATTTCATAGTTGGGCTGCTTGACCGTTGTCAGTTCCGGACTGACCATCTGTGCCATATAGATGTCATCATACCCGATAATGCCGACCTTGCCTGGAACATCAATACCCTTTTGATGAAGCGCTTTCATGGCACCAAGGGCAATCAAGTCATTGCCACAGAATATGCCGTCAAAATCTGCGTCTTTTTCCAGCAGACGCTTTACGCCCTCAAAACCCCATTCACCTGAGTAATCTCCAGAAAGCAAATGATCCTTTGGAGGCAAGACCCCCTTATCGGAAAGGGCCTTCAAGTATCCCTTATAGCGCTGCTGAGCCGGCTTTGAAGTCATGGGACCCGATATGTGATATATCTTGCTATAGCCACGTGTCACCATGTAGGAAACGGCTTCATAGGCGCCCTCTTCATTATCGACAACAATTTTTTTCTGTGATTTCAGGCCGTCGATATCCCGGTCCACTGTGATGACTGGGATTTTCACACGCTTAAGCGCACTGCTAATTTCTGTCCTGCTGCTTGAGGCCGTGAATATGATGCCGTCGACCATTTTTTCCTGCAGCATGTCTATGTATGCATCTTCCTTTTCCAGGCTGTTGTCTGAATTGCACAGAATCAGGGTATAGCCTTCCTTGTTGGCGACATCTTCAACGCCGCGGGCAAGCTCCGGGAAGAATGGATTGGTAATGTCAGGGATTATCAGACCAAGTGTCTTCGTCTTTTTGGTAACCATGGAACTGGCAATCCGATTCGGCACATAGCCAGACTCTTCAATAACTGCCATGACGCGCATGCGCGTCGCTGATGAAATTTTCTCATCTTTGCCGTTGACGACCTTTGAAACCGTTGCAGTAGAAACCTCTGCCAGTCGTGCAATGTCCTTAATTGTCACTTTCAATCTAATTTCACCTGCCTAGGTTAAACGTTTACCTTGATTATAACAAGAACGTGTTCTTTGTCAAATGTAAAAATTAATTCATACATAAAAACAGCCTGTCAGGATAATCCTGCAGGCTGTTTTTTTAATGGGTCTGCCCATTTCATAAATTTTTTACGCAATTGCCGACATTTATAAAGATTCACGTCGATTTAGTTCACACTGTAGACGATATAGCCAGAAGTCTGCGGTGGGTAAATCATGGTCATGAACTGTGGTGATGCAACGTGAATATAGGCTCCGATCTCAACTTCCGTATTGGTAAAGGTATAGGCTTTTGAAGTGCGTACAATCAGTTTGATTGGCTGATCTTCAGAGCCAAGCTCGTCACGCAGGGTAATGGTCATCATGCCTGTTTCATCGTAAGCGATATCGGAAACATAGCCCTCGTGCGTTGCCGCTTCATAATCAGTCAGTGTCAGATTTCCCTCTTCAACCATGACCCCAATGCCCAGAATCTCCACTAGAAATTCTGCAGGTACATATACATGACCGCCAAAATCGATTGGGGCACTGCTCAGTCTTACAGGTGCCATTCTATTTCTGAAATAGGCGTTCTCACCAATGGTAACCGATGTATAAATTGCGCCCTTTGAAATGTCAATACGCTGGGTCTCCTTGTTCCAGTCCACCTTGAAGCCCATAGCGGTCAGACTCTCGCTGAGGGGAATCATTTTGACACCGTTGAACTGAACCACTTTAAGGGATTCAGATACAGCCACCTCATTGTAGATGATTTTGCCGTTGAAATAATTGTTCGATACAGCGCCATCCATGATTTCTGCCGATGTGTTCACCGCTGTGATCGGTGCGGAAATCAGTACAGGCTCTACAAAGCGTGTCTGTGTGTCTGCAAATGCCATCCCTGCCGAGCTCAGTGTCATACCTATCATAAGTGCCGCAATTTTTCTTGTCATTGATTTATGCATTTTAATCCTCCTAATATGCTATGGTTCAACAGGCTGGTCCTGTTGTCAAATTCACCTTGTGTTTTGCTTTTCGATATTAAGACGATCTTCGGCACAAAAAAGTTCCCGCTCATTTTCATTTTCTTTGGATTTTTTCTGCAGATACATGGAGTGGTCTGCAAAACCAACCACATCCCGATAGGAAAACTGCTCAGAACCCTTGATTTCGTAATAGCCATAGCTGAACTTCACTTGAAACTCCAAATGACCGCTCTTGTGCAGCCAATTCATTTCATCCCCGACACGTGCCATTTTCTTTCGTATCTCTGAAACAGTCATCTTTTCGAGAATCAGGATGAACTCATCGCCCGCATACCGTCCCACCAGCCTTTCCGGTGAAAACACGCGCAGGAGGACTCCTGAGAACAGCTTGAGACTTTTATCTCCTTCAAGGTGACCATAGGTGTCATTGATTTCCTTGAACTTATCCAGGTCAATCATGACCAGTGTAAATTTTCGGTCGTGTCCAAGCAGGTACTCCAAGTGGGCGTCAATACGACTTCGGGTCAGGAGTCCTGTCAAGTAGTCTCTTGAGGTAGACACAGTCTCAAGAAATATATATGTGAGTACGACCGTGATTGCCATCATCGGCCACAGTATGAAAATGCCAAAGAAAGCTACCTGCATGAAGGCCACCACAACTGGCATGAGAATGTAGAGCAGGAGAACCCAGACAACCGCCTTTTCAATCCGCTGCCTTTCCCGATATGCCAGAAGACTTATGTAGCCAAAGAGACCAAGATTGATAAAGGCCATGACCATCATGCCCGGCTCCCGGCTATAGACATTTTCAGGACTGACAGAAAAGATGAAAGGCCTGAAAATGTTAATCAGAAGGAGCAGGCCATTGATCAGGAATGTATGGCTGTAAAACCACCGTTTCCTGAGCCGCTCGTAAGATTCGAACATATGATAATCAATATAGGATGCCCAGAGACAAGGGGTGATTGACGTTGAAAATGCCATTGCGAAATTGAAAAAGTAGTTCAGATGATAATAGCCCTCACGACGATCAAATGCCCATGAGAGGACTTCCAGCATAAGTAGCAGAACAACAGACCAAAGCAGCCTGAAAAACAGCCCGCTTGATGTGCTCACCGCTTCATTTCTAAGTTTCATCGTAATGAACAAAACAATTAGAAGCAGTGCCGAAAAAAAGTTTATGTCAAATTTCAAGAAGAACTCCATGATTGCCATCCCCTGAACCCGTTTTGTCTGCCTAGTTCTATTTTACCATCAAATGTAAGTTGCAATCTCATTATACATAATTTATTGCGTTCACATCTCATTTTCAATTGTTTTTCTTTTTATACATATTTCATTCATAAAATTTTAATAATCAAATTGTACAATAGGATTAAGAAAATACGAAAACACCTATCATAGGAAAATAACCCGTAAAGGATGAGCTTTATGAAATTTAGTTTTGGAAAACTGCTTCTGATTTTTACCATAGTACCATTTATTGAACTCTCTCTGCTGCTTGAAATCGCTTCTCGCACTTCTGCCATGACAACACTGGCACTGATCATTTTCACAGGTGTGGTTGGCGCATACTTTGCAAAGGACCAGGGCCGACGCGTTCTCACATCCATTCAGTATGAACTCAACAGTGGCCGCATGCCCGGCAACGAGCTGCTTCACGGACTGTGCGTTCTAATCGGTGGCGTTCTGCTCATCACACCGGGCATTATGACTGACCTCTTTGGCTTCAGCCTCCTGCTTCCGGCAACGCGCATTGTCTATATCGACCTCATGAAAAAATACATGCTGAACCATTTCAGTCTGGGTGGAGTCCATATGTATTCAGGCGGCACATCCGGTTACAGATACTACGATTAAGCCAATATATAGACCTAAAATTAGAAAAAGAGGGACTGCCAAGTCTGCACTTTCACGGGTATGAAAGTATGGACTTGGCAGTCCCTCTTTGATTGTATAGGAAATGGAATTTCCTATACAATCAAAAAGAAGGCTGTCAGCAGAGTACAGCCTCCTCTTCGTTATATGAAACAATCTTGGAGAGAATTGATTCCTCAATTTGCTCTACCCTACTCCTTGAACAGGTGACACGAAACGAAGTGTCCCGGCGCGACCTCTTCAAGCTGCGGTTCCTGTGACCGGCAAATGTCCTGTGCATAGTTGCAGCGATTTGCAAAACGACAAACCGGTTCCGGGTTGATTGGCGAAGTGATTTCCCCTTTGAGAATGATCTTCTCCATTTTTCGGTCAAGACTCGGTCTTGGAATTGCAGACAGCAGGGCCTGGGTATATGGGTGTATCGGGTTGTCAAACAGCATTTCAGCCGGTGCCTTTTCAATGAGCTTGCCCAGATACATTACCGCAATATCATCCGAAAAGTGATTGACCACCGAAAGGTCATGGGTTATGAAGATATAGGTGAGACCAAGCTTTTGCTGTAGCTCATTCATCAGGTTGAGAATCTGTGCCTGAATGGATACGTCCAGAGCCGATACGGGTTCATCACATACAATAAACTTGGTATTCAGAGCAAGGGCTCTTGCGATTCCAATACGCTGTCTTCTGCCACCATCCAGCTCATGCGGATAGGTGTTGATCAGCCGTCTTGAGAGACCCACCAGATCCATCAGTTCAAGTACGCGTTCAAAACGCTTGGTCTTATCGGTAATGATCTTATTGAGCTTAATGGGCTCCTCTATGATTTCTGAAACGGTCATACGCGGGTCAAGCGATGAAAATGGGTCCTGGAAAATAATCTGCATTTCTTTTCTAAGGGCACGCATTTCCTCTTTACCCAGGTTTCTAATATTCTTTCCCTCGTACATGATTTCGCCGTCTGTGGCTTCAAGCAGCCTCAATATTACGCGGCCAGTCGTAGACTTTCCGCATCCAGACTCTCCAACGATGCCCAGTGTCTTTCCACGCTTGATTGCGAAACTGACATCATCGACTGCATGAAGCTTGCCATTTGGCGTATCAAAGTATTTCTTGAGGTTCTTTACTTCCAGAAGTACGTCAGACATGTGCTTCTCCTTTCCATACGCCTATCCCTTCAACTCGTAATTCTTGTCCGCGCTGTATAGATGGCATTCTGTGAAATGGGTTTCAGAGAATGACACACGTGGGGGTTTCTGCGTCTTGCAGACCGGCAGTGCATAATTGCATCTGTCGCAGAACGAACAGCCTTCCGGCAAATTGTATGGATCGGACATGAGACCCTTTATAGGGATCAGTTCTGATTTTCTATCGTCAATATTGGGAATGGAGTTAAAGAGTCCTTCCGTATAAGGGTGCTTTGTTCTTCTGAATATGTCTTCCAGGTTTCCCTGTTCCACAATACGACCAGCATACATGATGGCAACCTCGTCACAGACTTCGGCAACAACACCCAGATCATGGGTAATCATGATCATGGCCATCTGAAACTTTTCCTTGAGTTCCTTCATGAGTTCAAGCACCTGTGCCTGAATGGTTACATCAAGCGCTGTGGTCGGTTCATCCGCAATGAGGAGCTGTGGCGAACAGGAGAGGGCGATTGCAATGACAACACGCTGTTTCATCCCACCTGAGAACTGATGGGGGTACTCTTTCATTCTGCCGCCTGGAATCCCTACCATCTCCAGCATGTCCTTGGCTCTTTTGTTGGCCTCTTCAATGGACACCCTCTGATGTATGAGGATGGCCTCAGCAATCTGGTCACCCACTGTGATGACCGGGTTTAGCGCCGTCATCGGATCTTGAAAAATCATGGATACCTGGGCGCCGCGGATTTTTTCAAGCTTCTTTTCTGAAGCCGACAGCATGTCCTCACCATTGAGGACGATTGACCCGCCCTTGATTTTGCCTGGCGGGGACTGAATCAGCTGCATGATAGACCGTGCTGTTGTCGTTTTCCCTGCGCCTGTTTCACCAACAAGGCCCAGGGTCCTTCCCTTTGATATGTCTATATCGATACCGTTTACCGCCTGGACAATGCCTTCGTCGGTATGGTACTCAACAATCAAGTCTTTTATGCTTAAAACATTTTCGCTCACAATAAGTCCTCCTATTTCAGCTTCGGATCAAGCGCGTCACGCAGACCATCGCCTATCAGGTTAAGTGACAGAACTGTAAGAACAATGGCAAGGCCAGGATACATGACAATATACATCTGGTCTCTGATATAGGTTCTTCCACCTGCCAGCATGCTGCCCCATTCCGGTGTCGGCGGCTGAACGCCAAGACCGATAAAGCTGAGCGAAGCTGTTGCCATAATTGCTGTCGCAACCTTAAGCGTAGCATATACAATGATTGGCGCCATGGAATTCGGAATAACGTGCTTGAGGATGATTGTATGGTCTTTGGCCCCAATCGCCTTGGCCGCCTCAATGAACTCCTGATCCTTTACACTTAGAACCGACGCACGCACAATTCTCGCAAAGCCTGGAATATTCGATATGCCCACCGCAATCATAAGATTGGTCATGCTTGCCCCTAAAGATGCAACGATGGTTATGGCCAGCAGTATGGTGGGGACTGCCAGTATGACATCGAGCACACGCATGATGATATTGTCTATGCGGCCGCCGTAGTAGCCTGCGATAGACCCCAGTACACCGCCGATTGACAGGGCGATGGATACGGAGATGACACCTACAAAGAGGGAAATTCGCGTTCCGTACACCACGCGCGCAAATATGTCTCTTCCGAACTCATCCGTTCCAAATATATGGGCAGTGCTTGGTGACTGCAGTCTCTCCTTGACATTCATTTTAAGGGCCTCGCCCTGATAGTCTGCTATGACAGGTGCAAAGAGTGCGAGCCCGAGGAATGTGGCAATGAGAATAATGCCGAGCACAGCTGTTTTACTTCTTCTGAGTCTTCGCCACACATCGGCGGACTGACTTCTCTTTTTCGTCTTCAGCAATTCTTCTGCTGTAAGCGCGTTTACTTGAGTACTCATCATTACCCTCCTTACTTGTAATTTGCCTTGATTCTCGGATCGATGAATGAATAGAGAATGTCTATGAACAGATTAACTAAACTGAAAGAAATCGCGAAAACAAGGATACAGGCCAGAACCATCGGCGTGTCCTTACGCTGAATCGCCTCGACCATGAGCCTTCCTATACCTGGCCATGAGAACACGGTTTCTGTCAGAACTGCGCCGCCCAGCAGGACGCCGAACTCAAGACCGATTACCGTGATTGCAGGAATAAGCGCGTTCTTCAGTGCATGCTTTCGTATGACGATATTCTTGCTGACACCCTTGGCCTTTGCGGTGTCGATATAATCCTGACGGATGACTTCCAGCATGGAGGAACGCGTGGTACGCGTAATACTTGCCGTTGAAGCAATCGCCAGTGTGAATGCAGGCAGAATTAAACTCATGATGCCTTCCATCCCACCGGATGGGAACCATCCTAAGTTCAATGAAAAAGCAATGATGAGAATAAGACCGACCCAGAATGACGGCATGGATATGCCAACAAGGGCAACAATCATACCGATGTTATCAAAGAGCGAATACTGCCTTGTGGCTGAAATGACGCCAATAGGAATGGAAATGAGTACAGATAGGATAATTGCGCTGACAGTCAGCTTGAAGGTGTTTGGAAATCTTTGTGCGATTTCTCCGCTTACAGCCTTGCCTGTCGAATAGGATGTTCCCATGTCCCCTGAAAGCAGATTCTTCATGTACCTGCCGTACTGGACGATAACCGGATCGTTAAGACCCATTTCTTCTCGAAGCGCCACAACCGCTTCCTCAGTCGCACCATTGCCAAGAATCATTGCCGCCGGATCCCCTGGCGTGAGACTGATAATAAAGTAAACCAGGAATGTGACCCCTATGAGTACAGGAATCATCAGTAACAGTCTTCTTAAGATATACTTAGACATTGTGTCTTCAGTCCTTTCTCCCGTGTTCCTTACTGACACATAAAAAACACAAGTGCATTAAAGCATCCGGCCCGTCAGACAGGCCGGAATACTTCATGCCGCAGAGCACAGCTTATTGAAAGTTGACCTTGTCACCTTCTCAGCTGCAGATTTTAGTAAGAAATTTTTTCAATGTTCCAAAGACCCTGAGGGCTCATTTCAACACCTGAAAGTGCTGCATTCGCGCCTACAAGGTTATTCTTAGTGAATAGGGGAACCAGTGGTGCCTTCTCCATGCCATATGCATGCAGTTCATTGTAGATTTCAATACGCTTTTGAAGGTCCATTTCCACACGACCTGCCATGATCAGTTCGTCGATCTTGTCATCTACAATACGTGTGAAGTTCATGCCGCCAACACTGCCTGAATAGTACAGAGGTGTCAGTGTTGAGTCTGGATCAGGGTTTGATGTCCAGCCCATTACGAAAGCCTGGCCTTCGCCAGCCATGAGTGCGTCTATGTATGTGCCCCACTCAAGCATTTCAATTGTTGCAGTGATTCCAACATCCATCAGGTTTGCCTGGATAACTTCGGCCATTCTCTTTCTCTGGTCGCCTGAAGCCCAAAGAACCATGTCGAATCCATCAGGATAGCCTGCTTCAGCAAGAAGCTCTTTTGCTTTTTCAGGATCGTAAGTGTAGCCTGCAGCCTTGTAGCCCAGCATAGATGGTGCAAGAATTGACTCTGTAGGAACGCCTGTACCATCGATGGCTACAAGCATAACCGATTCTTTGTCTACAGCATAGTTGAACGCCTGACGTACCAGTTGGTTGTCAAATGGTGCCATTTGAGTGTTCATGCCCAGATAGTCAATACGCGTAGATGGAGATGTGTACATTTTCAGGTCAGATGCTTCTTCAACCTTGCCTACGTCATTTGATGGCAGTTCAAATACAACATCTACTTCACCTGTTTCAAGGGCGATTGTTCTTGATGTACCCTCAGGAATGACCTTGAACACAATTTCATTCATTTGGCCCATGTTGTCCGCGTCATAGTAGTCTTCGTTCTTAACCAGTGCAACCTTGTCGCCAGATACCCACTCTACAAATTTGTAAGGGCCTGAGCCGATTGGCATTGAAAACTCATCGCCCGATTCCACGTAAGCTTCCGGCAGGATAGATGCGCCTGCATGAACAAGTGTGAACAGGAATGGTGCAAATGCAGTTTTAGTTGTAATTTTTACAGTGTAATCATCAACGACTTCAATAGAATCCACCTCAGCCAGAACGTGCTGTACCTTTGGCATAGTCATTGAACGCTCAAGTGAGTACTTCACGTCGGAAGCCTTCATTTCGCTGCCGTCATGGAAGAGGACGCCTTCCTTGATCTTGATGACCCACTCCGTATCAGATGGCTGCTCCCAGCTCTCTGCCAAGTCAGGAACAACTTCGAAATCCGTGTTCAGCTTGAACAGACGGTTAAATAGGAGGAACGATATCTTCTCAGAAGAAATATCATTGTGTCCCTGCGGATCAAGAGAAGTGATGTCAGTTGAAAGTGCGATGTTCAGTGTGTCTTTTGCCACTTCTGGTGCCGCTTCTGGTGCTGATGCTTCCGTGCCTGTTTCCTGGCCACCGGCAGCAGGCTCTTCAGCAGGCTTTGATGCACATCCTGCGAGTGAACCGATAACAAGTGCCATGACCATCAGTAAAGATAGTACTTTTTTCATGTTTGTTCTCCTCTCCTTTTTCATCCCGGTCTACTCCCCTCCCGGAATAACATTGTTTCTATATTAAAGGTCTGCCCTCTAATACCGTGTCAATTACTGAAACCCCACTGCAATACCTATGAGAATCTCTTCCAGGTCCAGTACGGACTGAATGTCAACATACTCGCCGTCACCGTGCCAGAAGTCTCCCTTGGGGCCCAGCTCAATTGCTGGAATCCCCTGTGATGCAAAGAACCTTGCGTCCGAGCCGCCATGCTGTCCCACAATTTCAGCTTTCGCTTGCTTATCGACAGACGTAATGACCTCCCTGACAAGATCTATATAAGGGTGATCCGGTTCTACCAGTACCCCAGGTTCCACATTGATTACTTTGATTTCACCCTCTATACAGGCTTCAATATCCCTTAATATCCGTTGTGGATCCACATGGGGAACGTAGCGGATATCAAGCCCCATGGTGCAGCTTTCAGGGACCCTGTTGTAGATGTCTCCACCCTTGATGAGGGCCAGATTCACCGTAGAGCTCTCGTAAAGCGCACTGCCCTCACGCAGAATCGCCAGCTTCTGTATCGCCTTGAAGTTTTCAAAGGCACGTTCAATGGCATTTTCACCCTCCCACGGACGGGAGCCATGTGCCGATTTACCGCGTGTGAGAATATCCAGCTTAATCATGCCCTTGGACTGGATTGAGGGGTTAAGCTGTGTCGGCTCGGTACAAATTACAAAATCACCGATATAGCCCTGATCTGCAAGATATTTTGAACAGTTGAAGCCACCGATTTCTTCATCGGTCACCAGCTGAAGCATGACCTTGCATTTCAGCGGCATGTCTCTCAGGCGAATAAAGGCCTGTATCATTGCCGCGCACCCACTTTTCATATCCGCACTTCCACGTCCGAACAGTTTGCCATCCAGTTCACTGGGCACAAACTGTGAAGGCTTGCCTGAAACGACATCCAGATGCCCGTTGAGGACGAGGGTCTTATCTCCCGCTCCAAGGGTCGCTACATAACTCTTGTATCCATTTTGCTCAACTACTTGTCCTTCAATGCCCTGGGCTTCCAGGTATGTCTTTGAAAAATCTATCAGCTGGTTCGCCTGCTCTCGTGTAGAGGAATCCACGCTTATCATTTTTTTCAATAAACCGATTGAATCCATACGCCATTACCCTCTCTTCAAATACCTTTCAAACCAGCCTGTCATTTCCTTATAACGTTTCAACTTAGCCATTGGCCTGCCGCGTGTCGCCAGTCCGTGGTTTTCGCCTTCATAAAGGCACAGACGGGTCTTGACGCCGCACTGCACCATAGCGCTGTACATGTTGAGCGATTCCGTATAGTGACACCTGTAATCTACGTGCCCATGATTGAACAGGGTGGGTGTCTTAACGCGGCTTACCTGCATAATGGGGGACATTTCAAGAAACATTTCCGGTCTCTCCCATGATGCCTTCCTGCCCGCATATTCAACTGCGTACTTGTAACCGATATCAGAGCTCGAAAGTGCCGTCAGCATATTGCTAATGCCGCGCTCAGAAACTGCAGCCTTGAAACGGTCCGTTCGTGTCACAATATAATTTGTCATGAATCCGCCGTAGGAGCCACCGGTCACACCCATTGCCCCCGCGTCGATTTCTGGCTCTGCCCTCAGAACTTCATCTGTAAAGGCCATCAGCTGGTCAAATGGCAGGGCTGCAAATCTTCCGCGAATATCCGCAAAGGCATCACCTCTGCCATCGCTTCCCATGGGATTTGTATAGAAAACATAATAGCCCTCGGCACAAAGCAGCTGTACGTCAAATGAAAAGATATCCGTATAGATCATTTTGGGACCACCGTGTACCATGAGCACACCGGGCCTGGATGTCTTCTCCTGATTTTGACCCCTGCCTGCCGGCGGATAAATCCACCCCTTGAGTTCTATGCCTCCATGCGTGAATGTCAAAGGCTTTGGTATGGACAGGGTATAGGCATCCAGCCAGCTGTTATGGCTGGTCAGCTGGATCAGGTCTCCATCCCTGTACTCATAGAGCTCCAGAAGCTTCTGGTCCTGCATGCCAAGGAGGAAGCGCTTGTCCTCATGGATTACAAAATCCATAATACCCTTAAGCCCTGTATCAAGCTGTTCTCTTGTGCCGTCAAGCGCCTGAGTACAAATATACTGACGGTCTTCGCCCACGCGAAGATGGTGGTAGGCACCACCGTGCCTGATTTCACAAGAGCCTTCTATAAATGCACTGTCAGTGACAACACCGGGTCGCTCGTTGCTCAGATCGATTCGGTCACCAAGTCGAATCACCTGACCGGTACCTGTATCCACCCTGTAAATCTGCTGATTGTCATTCCTGTTTTGATGCTCAAGATTTACACCGCAAAATAGGGCCGTCTCATTTGTCATGGACTTGAGTCCATCAATTCTAAATTCTGAATTCGTAAATTTCCGCAAACCATCCGTCAGGATGTCATATGTATAAATGCATGAAGCCACCGGCTTTTGAGATGTGCTCCTAAAGGCTGTGAAAACAATCCGGCCACTTTCAAAATCGAAGTCTACAAGGTTCAGATCCATTTCCAAATCTGTCAGCACCCGTATGGATTTACCGTTGTACTCCGTTTCGAAAAGCGCTGTCACCGACCTGCCAAGCACCCCCGCCCCCTCTGTATAGAAGGGACCTGTCTCCGATGAAAGAACGCCTTCAAATGCCTCGTCCTTTTTTATCTGGGCTGTAAAATAGAGTTTCTTGCCGCAGCCTGCCATTTTCGCCACAAAGGGAATTTTGCAAACCGCTTCCACCTTGCCAGATGCCGGGTCATAGGCATGAAACAGGGTCGAAGCCTCCTCATAATGCCAGAGGAAGACATAGCCATCCCGAAAGGTATAACCTTTTGGCTCAAAGTCCAGATGCACCGGTTCCGATTTCTTATCTTGCGTATCATATTGCCACAGGTTTCTTAGATACCTGTTTTGATTCTTATCCAGAGTCGATACAATATAATAAAGATATCTGCCATCAGGATGTCCCTGCAGGTTCGTCAATATACACGTTTTTAAAAAATCTTCTTTTGCCAGATATTTTTCCATTGCATCACCTCTCCCACAGGTAATAATTGCAAGAACAATGCCAAATGTTACAGTTGTGAAATAATTTTATTGCCTTATTTTAAAATTTCCTCTGCTATAATAAGGACAATAGACTGAAATGAGGTTGAAATCATGAAAACTATCGCTGTCGTTTCCGACTCGAAAATAAAAAACGATCGGCCCAACAACGTGGGGGATATCCTGTCAGAAAACATCAGGGAAGTCTTCGGCGCATTTGTAGACGTACGCAAATACTACATTGACACCTTGGAGGGAAAGCCTCCCATTGAAGAGGACCTCATTCTGATCATGGCAGGATCACGGGCAATAAAAATTCGAGATCATGTTCTGAACACTTCCAACATCATCATTGCAAGACGCGCCTTCCTAAGACGGGGCATGTCTCAGCTCTACCGCATACCCGAAGGGGAAGACGTACTTGTCGTCAACGACAATATTGAGACAACCCTGGAATCGGTGGCTTCTCTCTACAACATAGGCATCAAGCATGTGAACTTGATTCCCTTTGAAATCGGCAAGGAGTTCAGGCATATTAGGTATGCGGTCTCCCCCTCTGAGATGGACCTGATTCCCGACTACATCCCAAACACCTATGACCTTGAAGACCGGGTTGTGGACATTCCAACCATGCTCCTGATCATGAGCAGGCTTGGCATTGACAACAAGGAGGTTCAGCAGAACCTTTACGACTACTACCAGAAGATTTTCAGTGCCAATGAAACGGTCACCGACAATTACAGTTCCCTGCTCACACGTACTGAGGAGCTGGACTTCATGCTGGACCTGTCCCATGATGCCATCGTTCTGACCGATCCACAGGGCCGTATTCTGATACATAATAAAAAGTTCAACGAGATGTTCGGTGTAGATAGCAATGCGGTAGGCAGCCACTTTCACGACGTTGTCAATCAGATCAATATCCGCCAGTACTACAAGACAGACTACATCAATGACCTGATCAACCTCCACAGCCGCCAGCTCAATATGGAAAAAAGAAACATTGTCCACTTCAACAAGGAAAAACGCATGTATTTCAGCTTTCAGGAAGTGACTTACATCAAGAAGCTTGAGCAGAATTTATCTCAGAAGCTGCGCAAGAAGGGACAGATTGCAAAATACACCTTTGACGATATCGTCACCCAGTCGGACAGCATCCGCCAAATCATTGAAAAGAGCAGGCGTATTGCAAAGACTGACCTTACCGTACTCATTACAGGAGAGAGCGGAACCGGCAAGGAGGTTCTTGCCCAAGCAATCCACAATGCGTCAAACAGGCACAAGCAGCCTTTTATCGCCATCAACGGCTCAGCCATTCCCGATAACCTACTTGAGAGTGAGCTCTTCGGCTATGCAAGCGGCTCCTTTACAGGTGCCCTGCGCGAAGGCAAACGCGGTCTTTTTGAGCTTGCCAACAACGGCACCATTTTCCTTGACGAAATTGGCGATATGCCCATGCACCTTCAGGCTAAGCTCCTGCGCGTCCTGCAGGAACGCCAAATTACGCCGATTGGATCTGACCGCATTATTGAAATAGATGTGCGCGTCATTGCCGCAACACACAAGAATCCCTTAGAACTTATTGAACAAGGGAAATTCCGAAGCGACCTCTTCTACCGCCTCAATGTTTTTCCTATTGAGCTGCCGCCGCTAAGAGACCGGTCCAGCGATATCCTCCCGCTGCTGCATACCTTTACAGACCATCAGTTTGAAATCTCCGCGGCCTGCCGCGAGGTCATCATGGGCTACAGCTGGCCAGGAAACATACGCGAGCTTCACAACACCGCCAACTATATTTCAACCGTGGAACAATCTGCCCTTGCTGACGTAGGGGCACTTCCCCAGTACATCATAGAGCAGACCGCCAAAAGACGGGATCCTGACGCTTCTAAGTCCGCCGCCTTCAGCGATTTGGATGCCATCAGTGCCGTATCTGATCCGGAGGCCTGCCTCAAGGTTCTTGACGCCATTCGGATTTTGAACAGGCTTGGCAAGACAGCTGGCAGAAAGCACATTGCCCAGCTGCTCAATACCCATAACGCGCATTATTCGGAAAGCGCGCTGAAAAAAATGCTCTCACTGCTCCAGAATCTTGACTTCATTATTGTCAAAAAAGGACGCAGCGGCAGTTACATCACAAGTGCCGGCGAGCGATTTTTAGAAGAAAAGAGAAATACAGGTTTGTAAACAGGCGCATTTATAGGTTTGTAATCCTGTTTACAAACCTGTTTACAAAAGATACTTTTAATTGTTTTTTCCCCAAGTATTTATACACAAATCATGAAAGATGATACAATATAAGCGATGTCGGCTTTGTCATTGATATGGAACACTACATAAAGGGTTGATAATATGTTCACACCTGTGAAAAACAAAAAAGTCTATCAGCTGATCGTCGAGCAGATCCAAGAGATGATTCTCGCTGGAGAACTTCAGGCTGGAGATAAACTTCCATCTGAACGAGACATGGCTGAAACCTTCGAAGCATCACGTTCAAGCATTCGTGAAGCTGTGCGCAGCCTTGAAATCCTAGGCATTATTGAAAGTCGTCAGGGCGAAGGGAACTATATACGCGGCGCTTCTGGAACCCAGTGGCTTGAGCCGCTTTCGGTCATGTTCAAATTAAATGGCGGCACCTTTGACGAAATTCTGGAAATGCGACAGATTCTTGAATGCGAAGCTGCAAGACTTGCCGCTGAACGCATAGACGAAGATCAGAAAAAGGCGCTTTCAAGTCTGGTGGAGTCCATTAAGGGCACGCAAAATGAAGAGGAACGGGCTAAATTCGACCGTGCATTTCATCTTCTCATTGCTGAAGCCTCTAGAAATATTCTGATCACATCCGTAATAGGTGCCATCAACGCGATTCTCAAGAACTTCATTGAAGAAGCGCGTGAATCTGTCAATGTCTGGGCAAATGATCCAGGTGTTCTGACAGCCCAGCACCAAAAGGTCTGTGATGCAATCTTAAAAGGAGATGGCGACGCTGCGGCCAAGGAAATGTGCATCCATTTCGAATTTGTCGTCGATAGCCGCAAGTCCTGATTTCCAAAGCAAATTGAGCATTTAGAGAGTACAGATATCCTCCTGCTTGTAAACGTACAAGAGGCGGCCTTTATCTGTACTTTTTTTAATTTGAAGCAGAGCAGGGTCAAGTCCCTTTCAAATATTGGTAAGTCTCCTGAGTACCCTGCAAAATCTCTTTGTTCCAGTTTTTCTGTTAACGAATTAACTAAATATCGGTAATTTACCACAGGTCTAAAAATTTTTTTCTAGTGTTTTTCCTATTTTAAAGAATATTATCGAAGGATATATTGTGAATTTTCTAACTTTTCGTGATTTTTTTGAAAACGTTTGCTATGATTTAATTGAAAACGCGGTCTGACCACCTGACCGGTAAAAATTTTAATCTATTCACATAACTTCTCTGCATATCAAGGAGGGCTCTATGGAAATACTTGTATGTATCAAGCAGGTTCCTGGGACGACTCAAGTCGAAGTCGATGAGACAACCGGTGTACTCAAACGCGACGGTGTGGCTTCCAAGATGAATCCTTACGACCTGTACGCAATCGAAACCGCACTGCAACTCAAGGAAGAGTACGGGGGCACCATCCACGTTTTGAGCATGGGCCCGCCACAGGCGGAATCTGTCATTCGCGAGGCATTCATGATGGGCGCTGATAAGGGAGCCCTTCTCAGCGACAGAAAATTTGCAGGAGCGGATGTTCTTGCAACAGCCTATACACTGGCTCAGGGAATTCAGAAAATCGCAGCTCCAGATCTGATTATCTGTGGAAAAATGACAACTGATGGGGATACGGCGCAGGTCGGCCCTGAGATCGCTGAATTTCTGAATATCCCCCATGTCGCCAATGTCTGCAAAATACCTCAGGCGTCGCCGAAAAGCGTCACCGTGGAAATGGATATGCCCCATGCCATTGAAGTGGCTGAAGTTCAGTTCCCTTGTCTGATTACCGTCGAAAAGGGTATTTTTCAGCCAAGACTGCCATCCTTCAAGAGAAAAATGGCGACAAGTGACTATGAAGTTCCCTATTTTGGGCTTAAGGATATGAAGGATACCGATGAAATGAAATACGGCCTCAATGGTTCCCCAACGCAGGTCAAGCGTATCTTCCCGCCTGAGTCCAACACGGAACAGGAAGTCTGGGAAGGCACGCCGGAAATCATTGTCGACAAGTTGTTCAATAAGCTCAGCGAGCTTAAATTCCTATAGGAGGTTCATATGGCTCATATTAAAATACACCAAGCTGAACGAGATAATATCGATGCCCTGATAGACGTCTGTCCCTTCAGCGCCATTGAGTACGTAAATACAACCTTAAGTATCAATGCTGGATGTAAAATGTGTAAGATTTGCGCAAAGAAATATCCTGATATCTTTGAGTTTGTCGAAGACCAAACTGCAGCCATTGACAAGAGTCTCTGGAAAGGCATTGCAGTCTATATTGACCATACTGAAGGTGAAATCCATCCCGTTTCCTTTGAACTTATTGGAAAAGCAAAGGAAATGGCTGCCAAAATCAATCAGCCGGTTTATGCCCTCTTCATGGGATCAGGCATTTCCAGTCAAGCCGATCATATTCTGAAATATGGTGTGGATGAGGTGTTTGTCTATGACATGCCCCAACTCAAGCACTTCAGAATCGAGCCCTATACAGCCGTGTTTGAAGATTTTATCGAAATGAAAAAACCTGCCATTGTCCTCGTTGGCGGAACAACCATTGGTCGCTCTCTGGCACCGCGTACAGCTGCGCGTTTCAGAACAGGACTGACAGCCGACTGCACAATTCTCGACGTACAGGAAAACACCGACCTCGACCAAATACGACCAGCCTTTGGTGGCAATATCATGGCCCATATCTTCACACCAAACCACCGCCCCCAATTCGCTACGGTCCGATATAAGATATTCAACGCACCGGAAATGGTTCCCCAACCCACAGGAACCGTGACGGACTGCAGCCTTGCACCGGAAAAACTCAGCTCTGGCATCAGGGTTCTTGAAATCCACGAGAAAGAGAAGTCTGAAAGTATTGAAGATGCAGAGATCATTCTGGTTGCAGGCTCCGCATTTAAGAAGGAAGAGGATATCGCCCTGCTCAGCAGACTTGCAGTCCTTCTTGACGCTTCAATTGCAAGCACCCGACCACTCATTGAAAAGGGATGGATGGACCCAAGGCTTCAGATTGGCCTAAGTGGTCGTACCGTCAGACCGAAACTCATTATCACCTTTGGCGTTTCCGGCGCTATTCAATTTGTCGCTGGCATGAATGGCTCGGAACATATCATCGCCATCAATAGTGATCCTAACGCTTCTATCTTCCAGGTTGCACACAATGCAATCATAGGCGATATTTACGAAATCCTGCCGGCCCTCATTGAGATTATTGAAAATCAAGGTGCCGAGGTTGTTAAGGAGGTTCTTCAATGTCAGTAAACTTTATGCTCATAGAACAGAAGGATATTGAGTACTTTCAATCAGTTATCCCTGCAGACCGTCTTTTTATCGGCCAAGGCCAGATTCATGAAGACTACAGTCATGACGAGCTTGCAGATGTACACCGCTTTCCAGAGGTCCTGGCCGAGGTCAAAAGTACCGATGAAATCGCACTTCTGCTCAAGTATTGTCACGACATGAATATTCCTGTCACGCCGCGGGGTCAGGGTACTGGACTTGTTGGTGCAGGGGTTGCCCTCCACGGCGGTCTTATGATTTCGACGGTTCGTATGAATCAGTTCCTGGAGCTTGATGAAGACAATCTGACGCTGACTGTGGAGCCAGGAGTCCTGCTTATGGAGATCTCCAAATATGTTGAGGATAAGGACCTCTTCTACCCGCCGGACCCAGGTGAAAAGTCTGCGACAATCGGCGGAAATGTTTCTACGAATGCCGGTGGTATGCGGGCAGTAAAATACGGCGTTACGCGCGATTTTGTCCGCGGACTTGAGGTCGTTCTCATGAATGGGGATGTCATTGAGGTTGGCGGAAAGGTTGTAAAGAACAGCTCAGGTTACAGCCTAAAGGATATGATTGTCGGCGCAGAAGGGACACTTGGCTTCATTTCAAAAATCATCCTGAAGCTCCTTCCGCTGCCCAAGGTCGCCATCTCTCTGCTCGTACCCTTCCCAAGTCTGGATATTGCCGTAGAGACGGTTCCGAAAATCATAAAATCCAAATCCATACCGACTGCCATCGAGTACATGGAACGCCGTGTTATTGAAAATGCAGAAGATTTTCTTGGGAAGAAATTTCCAGATAACTCGTCCGACGCCTACCTCCTCCTTACCTTTGACGGTAACTCAAAGGAAGAGGTCGAAGCAAGCTATGAGAAGGTTGCCCACATCTGTCTCGATGCCGGAGCGCATGATGTTTTCATTTCTGACACCCAGGAAAGACAGGAATCGATCTGGTCAGCCAGAGGCGCCTTTCTTGAAGCCATCAAGGCATCCACAACGGAAATGGATGAATGCGATGTCGTCGTACCAAGGGACAAGGTTGCTGAATTTGTGAAATACACCAAAGAGGTTGAAGAACTTGTAAGCATACGTATTGCAAGTTTTGGACATGCCGGGGATGGCAATTTGCACGTTTACGTACTGAAGGATGATTACTCGGATGAAGTATTCAAGAAGAAGCTTGATTGGGCTTTCGACCTGCTTTATAAAAGAGCAGAGGAGCTTCACGGGCATGTTTCAGGAGAACATGGCATCGGGTTTGCCAAACTGCCTTATTTGAGGTCACAGCATGGCGAAACCTACATGACTCTGCTAAGAAATATTAAATTAGCGTTTGATCCAAAGGGATTACTCAATCCGGGGAAAGTTTGTTAACTTATTGAGAACGGAACAAACCTAAGGGGGGTTCTTAACTGATGTTAGGACTATTAGCTTTCACGCCAATTGCACTCGTCATCATACTTATGGTCGGTTTCAATTGGGGGTCAAAGAAGGCACTGCCTGTAGCCTGGCTACTTGCAGCTGCCGTAGCTTTACTGGGGTGGAAAATGAACTTTATGGATGTGATCGGCTACTCATTTTACGGTGTGCTGAAGGCATTCGATGTAATCATTATTATTTTCGGTGCCATTCTGATTCTGAATACACTCAAGCAATCAGGGGCAATGGCTACCATCAACAACGGCTTTAGCAACATCACCAAGGACAGGCGGATTCAGGTCATCATCATCGCCTGGATGTTTGGCGCATTCATTGAAGGTGCTGCCGGATTCGGAACACCTGCAGCGCTTGCCGCACCACTACTCGTGGGTCTGGGCTTCCCGCCACTGGCAGCCGCTATGGTCGCACTGATCATGAACAGCACACCTGTTGCCTTTGGCGCAGTCGGTACGCCTGTTTTCGGCGCCATGAGCACGTTGAGCACGGACCTGCAGGCTATGGGGACCAATTCAGAAGCCTTTAAGATGGCGCTGTCCAAGTATGCGGCCATGACCCACATGGTTGCAGGCACCTTTATCCCGCTTCTTGCACTCATGCTGCTGACCAAGGTCTTCGGCAAGGAGAAATCCGTCAAACCTGCACTGCAGGCTGCACCCTTTGCCATATTCGCCGGACTCAGCTTTACGGTCCCTTACTACCTGATTGCAGTGACCCTAGGTCCTGAGCTGCCATCACTGGTCGGTGCCCTCATCGGCCTTGGGATTGTCATCCTTGCAGCCAAAAGCAATTTCCTGACACCAAAAACCGAATGGGATTTTGATGTCAGGGAAAACTGGGACAGTTCATGGATTTCCAAGGAAAACACAGGCGATGTTGGCGAAGCCAATATGTCACTGTTCAAGGCCTGGCTTCCATACATTCTCATAGCAATCATTCTGGTGGTTACCAGAATTCCGTCCCTTGGTCTTAAAGGCATTCTTGCCAGCCAAGTGATTCAGTTCCCGCCATTTTTCGGAATTGATTTGGCGTATGGACTCAAATGGGCTTATCTTCCGGGCACTATTCCATTCGTCCTTGTAGCGCTGATCACCCATGGCCTTCACGGCATGAGCGGTGACGATATCCGAATTTCTTGGACCAATGCATTCAAACAGGTCAAGGGTGCGGCGCTTGCACTCTTCGCAGGCATTGCCCTTGTTCAGCTCATGCTCAACTCGGGCACCAACGCCGCTGCACTGCCTTCTATGCTGACCGTCATGGCCCAGTCTCTTGCCGCAGTCGCAGGCAGCGCTTACGTTCTTGTTGCACCCTTCATTGGTGTACTCGGTGCATTCATGTCCGGGTCGAACACCGTATCAAATATTCTCTTTTCTTCACTGCAGTACCAGACTGCCAGCCTTCTGGGCATGCCTCAAGTTCTCATTGTGGCCCTTCAGGTTGTCGGCGGTGGAATTGGAAACATGGTTTGTATCAACAACGTTGTAGCCGTCTGCGCCACGGTTGGCGTAATCGGCATGGAAGGCCAGCTCATTAAGCGTAATGCAGTGCCTATGGTTGTCTATTCAGTCATAGCTGCGGCCTTTATATTCATATTGGCACCATTTGTTGCATAACGCATATATATGCCATTCCCCAAATAAAACAGCCCTTGGTTCTTAACCAAGGGCTGTTTGCTATCCCAGCATCGTGTATCCGTCTTGACTAATCATCTCTTCATGGGCCATAAGACCATTTACGATGATGTCAATATGTTCGTTGAACTCCATACCCAGCTCTTCCATCGAGCTCATGAGTTCTTCTCTGTCTACCGCGCGTGCGAAAGCCTTGTCTTTCATTTTCTTCTTAACAGACTTGCCTTTGAGACCATCAAGCTTAGTCGGACGCATCAGTGCCACTGCAATAATGAAACTCGCCATTTCATCTACGGCATGGAGTGCCTTTCTTTCTGTCAAATCTCGCGGCACATGGGAATCGTAGCCGTGGGACAGGATTGAATCGATAAAGTCTGATCCAAGGTCTGTGCCCGCCAAAAGCTCTGGCGCTTTAGAAGGATGTACTTCAGGATACTTTTCAAAATCAATATCGTGGAGCAGACCGAGATTTCCCCAGCGCTCTTCATCTTCTCCGAACTTTTTAGCATAAGCGATCATGGCCGCTTCAACAGCCAGCGAGTGCCTAAACACACGGTCCGTCTTCACATGTTCCTTGAGTAGTTCAAGTGCATCATTTCTCTTCATGCCAGCCTCCTTTTAAACCATTGTCCGATTTAATCATGGTCTTTCTCTATGTAGGTTGATTCTATCTATATACAAATTATAATAAGTTATTGTCAAAAGGTATAGTCTCACACAGATTTTTTGTTGAATATGCCAGTATTTATTTGACAGATGGGCAGACAGGCTTTAATATGTACTTAAAATAACACTTAACGAAAGGTGTGGTTTAATGAGTCAGTCTACACATTTTATGAAGTTAAAGCAAATCAACATAGATATCATCAAGGAAGCTCTGAAAAGTGCGGATTTTGCTACTAAAATCGATTTATCGAGGATGACAGGCCTAAGTGTTGCTACATGCAACAACATCCTCGCGGAGCTTTTGCTTTCTGGAGAAGTGCTTGAAATCGAGGCCGGTGCCTCTACGGGTGGCCGCCCTGCCAGACGCTTTGTCTATAATGAAAATTTCGCGTCCGTAGCGGCTGTTTTCTTTCGCAAGGAAGGCGATATCGAGTACATGTACTGCGTTGTCTCAAATCTTCTGGGACAAAGCATTTATGAAAAAACAGTTGAAGGACTTCACCTCACACTCGATATCATCAAGCAGACCATAGACGAAATGATTTCCAAGCATGCCAACCTCAAGGTTCTTGCGCTTGGCATCCCAGGCGTTATTCACCAGGGCAGTGTCGGCTATTCAAACTTCGACGCCCTTGCCTACCTTGACCTCGATGGTCTTGAAGCTTATATCATAGACAAATATGACCTGCTCGTCGTCTCTGAAAACGACCAGAACTGTATTGCAACAGGTTATTTCAACACCCGCATACAGGATAAAAACGAAAGTCTGGCATTTCTCTACTATCCCAAGGACCGTGCCAGTGGTGCGGGCATTATTTTAGGCGGGAAAATACTGCATGGAAACTCCAACTTCGCCGGTGAGATTTCCTTTCTCCCGCTTGCTGTTGAAATCAGTGAACAGAAGCGTGTTCAAAGCGATCCAAAGACCTTTACGGAGTACGTCTGCAAGGTCATCGCCTGCATCAACGGCATCCTGAATCCTAAAACAATTGTGCTCAGCGGATACTATTTCAAGGCGCCCCTTTCTGGTGACATTGTCAGTGAACTCAAGAACTGGATTCCAGAAAAACATCTGCCCCAAATCCACTTCGAGTCAGACATTCACACCTACTACCTCAGCGGTCTGATCCACCTGGCTCTGGAACAGCTCAAATGTCAGATTGAGATCGTTGAGCGCTGAGATTGCTCGCGTCATATATTCAAATAAGGGAATCCCCCATTTCGAACTCAAATTCGAATGGGGGATTCCCTTATTTGAATGCATTTCTTTGTTGTTCCGTACAATGAGAAAATCGGCTATACTTTGACAATTTTTCAAAAGCACAACCGATTTTTTATACATTTTTTAGGCTTTTTTTACGTAAATTGACTTTAGGCTCATTGCGCCAAATCCGTCAATCTTGCAGTCGATATCATGGTCGCTATCGTAAACAAGGCGAATGTTCTTTACCTTTGTACCGATTTTCACGACAGATGAACTGCCCTTAACCTTAAGATCTTTGATTACGGTAACCGTATCTCCATCTTGAAGAATGTTTCCGTTTGAGTCCTTGATCACATTTTCGTCTTCAGCTTCAGCCGCTGCTTCCGGAGACCATTCATGTCCACACTCAGGACATACCAGCAGATTTCCGTCTTCATAAGTGTATTCGGAATTACACTTGGGACAATTTGGCAATTCGTGCATAATCTTTCCTCCATTCATATCATCGGATTATACATTATCACAGTCGCCCTCTTTTCGCAAATCCCAGAAAACACCTCCGATTTTAACGCAAGACTTCATGCACCCATATCAAAGAGCATAAGCATCCTCTGTCTCGCATTTGAGTACCTGAAGCAAAACATCCACCAGGGACGGATCGAACTGCGATCCCGAACCGACCTTAATTTCTCCCACTGCTTCCTCCCGGGTCATTGCCGCCCTGAATGTCCGCTCACTCGTCATCGCCACATAGGCGTCGGCAACGGCAATAATTCTTGCCTCCAGCGGAATGGATTCCCCTGCAAGTCCTTTCGGATAGCCTTGTCCGTCATACCACTCATGGTGAAGAAGGATATGCTGGGCCAACTCAGTAAACTCATTGACCGAGTTGAGAATTCTGTAGCCGATTTCGGGATGTTTTTTAACTTCATTCCATTCGTCTGACGTCAAGGCCTCTGTCTTATCGAGGATGTAGTCGCTGACAGCAATCTTTCCAATGTCATGAAGCCAGCCAGCCATTTTCATCTCTTTAACCTTGTCGGTGCTCATTTGCAGGTACTCGGCCATTTTCTCACAGTAATAGCTCACCCGGGTCGAGTGGACCTCTTCGCGCTCATTCTTCGAATGCACAGTCTGAACAACCGTATTGAACAGCTTATCCTGAATACTTGGCCCTTCATCCAGCTTGTTTCGATACATCTGGTCTTCAACCCGCTTAAATAGATTGCCAATGGACTCACCTAAGTCCGTCTTGGCACCATATCCAAAGGACATTGAAAACGCAATATTTCTGAATACCGCCCGTTGACAAGTTGCCTTGATCCGCTCAACAATGTGCCCTGCCTCTTCAACAGTGGTCTGAGGCAGAAGCAGAACAAACTCGTCTCCGCCAAGACGCGCGATGATTTCTCCCTGCCGGCATGTCTCACGTAGAATCCCCGCCATTCTTCTTAAAAATTCGTCCCCAGCCTCATGCCCAAAAGCATCGTTGATCAGCTTCAGTCCGTTGACATCCGCCATAACAATGGATATGGGCAGTGAACGCTCATTGTCAAAACGGCTGAGCTCCGTCTCAAAATACCGCCTGTTGTAGAGCCCAGTGAGCTGGTCATGATAACTCATATAGAGAATTTCCCGTTCAGCGGCCCTGCGCATTGAAATATCTGCATAAATGCCGTACCCGCCAATAACGTTCCCCTCGGAAATGATGGGCACACCCTTGACGCCCACCTCAACCTCACGACCATATTTGTCGTATCGTATGCCTTCAAGAACAACCTTCTCTCCAGATAAAAGACGGTTGGTCATCAGGTTGGACTCAGTGATTTTCCCATCTCCGCTGACAACATCATCAATATGCCTGCCCACAATCTCTTCCAGAGTATACTTGAAGAGTTCCGTAAAATTCTCATTGATATCTATGATTTCATGATGCTTGTTAAAATGAACAATCGCATCTGATGAATTTCTAAACAGGGCTTCATAAGCCACCTTCTGTGAAGCAATACGCTTTTCAGCAGTCCGACTTTCTGTCACATCCGTATAGATGCCGTAGCCACCGATGACCTCCCCCTCAGCGATAATTGGAACGCCTTGAATAATATATATTCTCGATGTCATATTCTTGCCGAACCGCATGCCTTCATCCATAACCTTTTCACCATGCAGAAGGCGGTCTGTAAGAGAAACCGATTCCTGAAGCTTCTGCGGGGACGCAATGAGCTGGTCGACGGTCTCTCCCCTAATTTCTTCCAGCTGGTAGCCGAAAAGGGCTGAAAACCGTTCATTAATGTCCAGCACCCGCTGCTCTATATCAATGCGCACAATGGCATCATTTGAATTTCTGAATAGAGACTCAAAGGTCATTTTTTGCTTAAGAAGTTCAGTGTTAGCCTTAATTTCCAATGAGATATTCTTGTAAACAACTACTGCACCGCGCACTGCGCCGTCAACGAGTAGAGGCGCACCTGTAATGATGACCTGATACACCGACCCACTGCCATCAACACGGTTGCAGACTGCGTTGAAGATGCTTCCCATCCGAACGCAGGCAATGAGTTCTTCAGACCTGCCCTTGTCTAATGTACGAACTACAAAATTATCCAGCGGCTTTCCAATCAGCACATCTCTGGAGTATTTGAACAAATCAATAAAGCTGTCATTTACCTCCACAATCTTTGCCCTGTCATCAATGCGCACAATGGCATCTTGAGAAGTCTTGAATAAGTGTTCATAGTCCTTGTAGCCCAACACTGCATATCCCCCTACTTTTTTCACTCAAAACGTTTTTAACAATTACTGTCTTTTATCAAAATATTCAGTAATTGTAATTTATAGGTATGTCATCCTCTATTTTAAATTATATATCTGAATTCCCAATATGTACAGCGGTTAATTGCTCGGTAAACCACGATCATTTCTTCGCGCAGACCTTGCCACTTAGGGTGTATTAGCGAAACATTTCGTTTTTAAAATTGCAGTTTGTTACGAAGGCCTCTTTTAAATTTAGTCTCTAAAACAAGCCTCCTCTGTTCTCATATATCCTTACATGCGCCTCCAAAACAAGAAAAAGTCTTCCTGTAGATGCCTATTCATTTGCACCTACAGGAAGACCAATTACATATAATATTCCCTATACACTTAAACACACTTTCTGTTTTCAAGACTGAAATTTTGCGCTGTATAGACAAGCTTTTGTGTATGCTGGTGATTTGCCCTTGAGAATCCAGACGCCATACAAACTTCTTCAATAATAACACCTTCGTGCAAAACAAATACGCGATCACAAATAAGCTCCGTCAACGCCAGATCATGTGTTATGAACATACAGGCAAAGCCATGGTCTTTTCTAAGGCGCATGATAAGTTCAATAATCTGCTTTTGGATGGTCACATCCAGCGCCGAGGTCGCTTCATCAAAAACAATCAGCTTTGGACGCAGTGCCACAGCGCGTGCAATGACCACACGCTGAAGCTGACCCCCGCTGAACTCATCTGGTTGTTTATGAAGATCACGTGCATTTAAACCAACCATTTCAAGTAGGCTTGCCGCTTTATCCCGCGCTTCTTTTTTAGTGCAAATTTTGTAATTCAAGAATGGTTCCATGAGATACTGTCCGATTGTCATACGTGGACTAAAGGTATCAAACGGGCTTTGAAAAACCATTTGTACATCTTTGAAATAGGCATTCAGGGCTCTATGATTCATTTTGCCCCTGCATATTCCGTTTAGAAGAATTTCACCTTCAGTCGGTTCAATACGCTTGGATACCAGCCTGGCGAGGGTACTCTTCCCCGACCCGCTCTGACCAACAATTCCAATACATTCGCCAGCATGTACAGACAGGTTTATATCACGGAGTGCGTGAAATTCTCCCCCATCATCACGATAAATCTTGCTGATATGATTGACTTCAAGTGTACAAACCGCTTTCATATCACCACTCCTTTGAGTTTTGGCACTGCCCCTATCAAGGTCTTGGCATACTCGGTTTTAGGAGCATGAAGCACCTGATCCGGACACCCTAATTCTTCAATGATCCCCTCGCGCATAATCATAATACGATCTGACATATAGCTGGCACAGCCCATATTATGCGTTACAATAACGAGCGTTGTTCCGAAAACGTCTCGAAGACGCAGAAGTTCATCCATGATTTGTTCCTGATTAAGTACATCCAAGGCGCTGGTCGGCTCATCCGCAAATAGAATTTTGGGTTCTAGCACCATAGCGAGGGCAATAGCTACACGTTGTACCATACCGCCACTCAGCTGATAAACATAAGATGAAAGAATCCGCTCCGGATTATCAAAGCCCATTTTTTCAAGTGTTTCCCTACTCTTGGCGAGGGCCTCATCTTTGCTGATGTCTAGATGAGCCCTCAGCGTCCGTATAAATTGCTTCCTGATTTTCAGGATTGGGTTGAAATAGGCAGCTGGATTTTGAAAGATCATAGAAAACAGCTTCCCTCTGCACATGCGCCAAAGCTCTTTATCCTTGAAATCCAATGCTTCACTCTCAAATCGTACTGTCCCTGCATCGATGGAAGCCGTCTTTGGCAAGAGGTTCATAAGTGACTTGATAAGAGTGGACTTTCCCGATCCACTCTCACCAACTATACAGAGCACTTCACGCTCATAAATATCAAAATCAAGCCCCTTAAGTACAGGACCTTCCCCCTGATAGGACACTTTAAGATTGTTAATTTCAAGTAAGCGTGTCACATCTGCCTCCTGACTTCTAGTTAACTTCCACTCTATTATCGATATAGTATATTTCTGAAATAAAACGCTCCACACCCGACACCTTCTTGTTTGTTACAACGTTGCCCTGCTGATAGAATAGGAACAGTGTCCCAACATCTTCCATAAGAATCTTCGACCCTTCAATGGAAAGCATGTCACGCTCTTCTTTATCGAATTCCGTTACCAGCGCTTCACAGATTGCATCCAGATCAGGATTGGAATAGTGACCGTAGTTGCCCGCACTGCCTGTCTCATAACCTGAGCTTAAAAAGTACTGACCATCTGCTGAAGGGGCCGATGTCCACCTTTCATACAGCATGTCAAAATCACCACTTGCAGCCATATCCTTGTAGTTTTCAACCTGGAGGACTTCAAGAGACAGTCCGATTTCCTTAAGCTGTGCCTGCATGGCAATACCAATGTTATTCGCATCACTGCCATGGTTCGTCCTTGAAACGTATTTCATGACAATGTTCTCACCGTTCGCTTCTCGAATCCCATCACCATCTGTATCTACATAGCCCGCTTCAGAAAGAAGCGCTTTAGCCTGTTCTGGGTCATAAGAATATGCATCTGCATCCTTATATCCGAAGGAAAGCATATCATTAAAGGGACCCTTCGCAGCTGTCCCATGGGCAATTTCTTCAGCATAGATTTCCTTGTTCATGCCCATGCGTACTGCTTGTCTGAATTTCAGGTCAGCCATATATGGCTTGTCCATATTGAGACGCAGCAGAAAGACTCTAAGGTTTGGTCCTTTTTGAACAATGAAGTTGTCATCATCTTCAAAGAGTGTCAAATCATTTGAGTTAATCTGTGTCGCAAGATCAATCTCTCCTGACTGGAGAGCCATTGTCCTTGTCGCACCGTCCTGAATATACTTCACATTGACCTTATCGACACCAATATCGCCACTCCAATGTCCTTCATGCTTTTCAAGCGTCATACCCGTATCCTTGTCAAAGGAAGTCACCTTGAAGGCGCCTGTTGTAATCGGCGCAAATTTGAAATTGTCATTTTCAGCTGCGGCTTCTGCATCTACAATGATGAACACAGGGTCGCTCAAATTGTTAATGAGTGTAGCGTATGGCTCCGATGTCTTGATTGTGAGCGTATAGCCCTCGGCTGTAATTTCATCCACTGGAAACTTTACGTCTTCTCTGTTTGAAATTTCAAGAGCACGTTCAATGGAAGCCTTGCACGCCTCTGCATCTACTGTTTTTCCATTATGAAAAGTCACACCTTCACGTATATTAAACACAGTTGTCAAATCATCAACCTGTTTATACGATTCTGCAATCACATTTTTAAACTTCATGTTTTCATCAACCTGAATAAGATTCTCACCAATGCCAGCGCGCGTCAGTGCCCAGCCATTCCAGCTTTCTGTCGGCTCAAGATTGCCATCCAGCCAGAAGAGGGCCATGTTAAGCACTTTCTCTCCCTTTTCCTCAGTGTTTTGAGCAAGCGCTGACTCCTGTTGAGTATCGTCTGCCGACTTGACTTCAGTCTGTCCTGTGCTTGCGCAGGCGCCCAGCGCGAGTGTCATCACCGCGACAAGTATGCCTTTAATAAATCTGTTCATTTGAAAATCCCCCTTTGTGAGAACTACTGTTGTTTCGGATCCAGCAAATCCCGAACTGAATCCCCTAGAATATTAAATACTGAGACTATTACAAAAATCGCCAATCCTGGATAAATGAGCAGCCACGATGCCGTCTGCATATAGGATCGTCCTTCAGAAAGCATGGTTCCAAGCTCCGGCGTAGGCGCCTGTACACCCAAACCTAAGAAAGACAAGCCAGATAGAGCAAGCATCATACTGCCGACATCAAGTGCCATCTGCACAAAAAGAGGCGATAAGATATTGGGAAGCACATAATGTGTTACAACACGCATTCTGCTGGCACCTGCCATTCTGGCAGCATGAATATATTCCTTTTCACGAACGGTCATGACCAAAATACGTGTCAACCTGGCATACTTTGTCCACCATATGACCGAAAGGGCCATGATTGTATTTCGAATACCCGGCCCAAGTATCCCTACAATAGCGATAGCAAAGACAATGTCGGGGAAGGCCAATATGGTGTCAGCGAGACGCATGACTAACGCATCTACAAAACCGCCGTGCATTCCAGCAAAAATACCAATGATGACGCCCAGGACGAAGACCGAGCACAGAAGAACAAACGTCATCCCCAGGGATACACGCAGTCCGTAAAGTATGCGCGAAAAAATACAACGTCCAACTTGATCTGTCCCGAATATGAATTCAGGACCAGGCTTTTCAAGGATATGGGAAAAATTTGTCTGAAGCGGATCATATGGCGCAAAAACAGGCGCAATCAATGCAAATGCAATCAGCAAACCTGCACTTAAGATTGCTATAATGAATTTGGTCCGTTTAATATTCACCTTGTTCACGCCCTCCTCCCAATCTGAGTCTTGGATCAATCAATTCCGATACCACATCAACAAAGAAGTTCCCCCCTACATATATAACGGTCATAAAAATTACATATGCCTGAAGCAGCGGATAGTCCCTGTAGGTGATTGCATCAATAGCCATCGTTCCCAGACCCGGCCAGGCGAAGATTCTCTCAACAATGACAGTGCCCCCTAAGAGCATTGCCACAGAAAGCCCTAGAAGGGTAATAATGCTGAGCATGGCATTTGGCAACACTTCCTTGATGATGATATCGCCTTCCTTTAACCCACGCGCTCTGGCCCCCATCACGTAATGTTCATTGAACTGTTCCAAAACAGAAGCCCGAATCTGTCGGATATATCGTCCTGAAAGTGGGATTGCCAGAGTTACCGCAGGCAATATGACGCTACTTGGCGCATGAGGGTCGGTAATTTTAAAGAGCTTGCATTTTACAACAAAGATGAAAATGAGCATCATCCCCATCCAGAACCCTGGAATAGAAATGCCAATCAAAGAAATGCCGCGAATCACCTTATCAATCCATTGGTCTTTCCATAAGGCGGCAACAATCCCCAATAGAACGGAAACCATAACAAGCATTCCTACAGCCGTCATCGCGAGACGCACTGTCATGGCCACCCTCGGACCAATAACCTCACGCACTTCTGTACGGGTCGAGTAAGAGTATCCCAAATCACCTTTGGCTGTTTCATATAGCCAGCGCCCATACTGTACAATGAAAGGATCATTGAGTCCCATTTCTTCACGTGTTTTTTCAAGCAGTTCGTCCGTAGGAATCATATCGTTTGATGTCAGCAGCATCTCTGCTGGGTCACTCGGACTCAAGTAGGTGAGACCAAATGTGATAAAGGATGCTGCAATGAGAACCACTACGGCTTGTAGTGCGCGTCGTATAAAGGACTTTAAAATATTCATGTGCACCCTCCCTTTCTTCATATATTTTTAAGACTGACCGCACAGCGGTTCAAACTCCATATGTACAATATCTCGGTCCTGCTCTTCCACAGTGATTCCAAACCCTTTTTTGATCCAGAAATCAAATCCTCCCGGCAGATGTCTATGTGTGTGCAGGTAGATTTTTTCATACTCACATTCATGACAAAACTCAATCAGCTTATCAAAAAGCAAACTGCCAATTCCCTGCTTTCTGAGATCCGCTTCAATATAGCATCGTCCCACTTCAACCGTTTTGACATTTCTGTAGCGTTCGCCGAGAACCGGAAAGCGGTCAACAAAGCTTTTTGCAGCTATTGTTCCCACAATGTTTCCAAATCTGTCAAAGGCACCAATCAGACTCTGGTCTTCATTTTCAACATAAAAGGTCTCCAGATTTAAAATATCCTTATGATAGGTCTCGTTCACCTCACTATCAAATAGAACTTTCATCATTCTTGTGAGGAATGCCTCAGCCTGCTTCACCTCATTCTGTGTAATTCTTTTGATGACATACGTATCATTCATGCACTTTCTATTTCCTTTCTCAATGAAGTCATTTGAAATTTACTGTTCAGAAGCTTTCCTATGTAACGCGCCATCGTTATCGATCGGCTCAGACTGAACAGGATAAATGCAAGCCACAAGCCATGGTTGCCCAGTCTCAGAGTGCCTATATGAAGTGAAACGACAAATACGACAAGCGATATCACCATGGAGTCCCGTATGGAGGCTGTAAAAAGCGCACCAGAATACACGCCGTAAAGTACCATGCCCACACCAATCATCCACGGAAACACTTCCAGCCATATGTAATAAGTCCTGCAGATTTCAAGTACATCTTCCATAGAGGTAAAGAGTCCTAAAAGAGGATTTTTCAGAACAATCAGTACAAGCGTTATTATACTGCTGATAATCCATGCACTCTTTTTTGAGATTGAGACAACTTGAACGAACATTGCGCGATCCGCTTTGCCTACGGCCTGTCCTGCAAAAATACTTGATGCATTTGAGAATCCGTCAAACATGTAGGAAATAATATACTGAATCTGATAGAGTATTGCATTTGCTGCAAGAACCACCGTCCCTAAAATTGCCGCTTTGGACATGAACAAATTGGTCATAATTAAAAGGCATATTGTTCGGATCATCAAATTGCCATTGGTTCGAAGCAAATCAAGGAATGCAGATGCCTTGAAGACCTCATCAAAATAGGCGCGCATTTGTTTCAGATTCATTTGTTTCAAAACAAGATGTAACCCGAGCCCAAAACTGTATATTTGCGAAATCAGCGTTGCGAGCGATACACCCGCAACCCCCCAATGCAGTACAAGCACGAAAAATATATCAAGCACACAGTTAATAACATTGGCTGTAATCTGCAGGAGCATAGAAGACTTCACACATTTGCTTCCCATAAGCCATCCAAGATTGACATAGCCCAGCAGTACGAAAGGCGCACCCCAAATTCGAATATGATAATAAGAGCGTACATGGTCAGCAACATCTGAATCTACAGAATAGACATGCATGGCAGCCTTCAACATATGATTTTGCAGGAGAAGGATGACAAGGCTGATAACTAAGGCAAGTGAAATGGGCCGAAGATACGCAAACACACGATCAGCCTCGCTTTTGCTTCCAAGAGATTGCGCCATTAATCCTGATGTGCTGACTCTTAAGAATCCAAAGATCCAATAGATGGTGTTAAACAATACGGCGCCAATCGCAACACCGCCAACATTGGCCGGATTGCGCATATGGCCCACCACCGCAGTATCGACAGCGCCCAAAAGAGGCTGGGTAACAGTTGACAGCATGAAGGGCAGTGCCACTGCCAGATACATTTTTATTGATAAATCTGTTTTCGCACTTTTTCGGATAATTTGCATAAACACCTTTCATCCCTGCCGATTTAATGGCATAAAAGAAGCCCCTTAGCTTATAGCTAAGGGACTTTTCCCACCAAAAGTACACCAAATAGTCGAATTTTGCCCCAATTCGACATACTTCACATTCAGGCAGGTCTCTTGACTTATAGATCATCCGCAGTCTGGCCTTCCCAGGATTCACTCCCAGTGGCTGTTCAGACGTTGTCCCTAAATACAATGGTGGGTCCGTGTCGGATTTTCACCGACTTCCCTATTCTCCTCAATTATGAGGCACCTGATGCATTCCATATTTAAATGAAGCCGTCAGACACCGTCTGACGACCTTGATACTCCTAACTATACAAGTAAAACATGGCAAATGCCAATATCTATAAGGCATGTGTAGCTATAACAAATCGTTATGGCATTCCTTTTCAAACAATTCCTTTAGACAATTTAAAAATCCCTTATCCTGACTACTCAATATGTAAAGCTGCCGCGTTAGATACCCGACTTCAAGGCTCGCTTCACTTCCCCTGATCATAATCTTATTGATGTCGGCATCCTTATAGCGTATATCCAGCAAATCTAGTGAAATATTGCAAAGGTCTGTGTTTTTCAGCATGTTCATTACCACATGTTCACTATTGGTATGTACAATATGTTCCATGTTCAGGGGACCCGTCTTGCCTTTACTGATTATGTCCATCTGCTCCACAACCGAAAAATAATCCCGTCTTCCCTGAACCAACTTCAACGCCTTCAAATCTTCGAACTCGACTTCATCCTTTTGGAACAAGGGGTGGTTTTTTCCCACATACAAACAGAGTCTGCATTCCTTGAAAGATTGAAAGCGCAGGCCTTTTCTTGAGAGAATCTGATTTAGGGCTGGAAGCTGATGCTTTGGAAAGTATATGATACCGAGGTCAGCCGCATTGGTATGCACATACTCCACCACTTCTTCCACCGTACCCGAAAGATACTCAATATGCAGTGCATTTCCAGAGTTCATTTTATAGTAATCAGTCATTTTGTTTGCAACCATATTGCTTGAATATGAGGCAACCCTGAGTTGTCTGTAGGACTTATGCGTAGCGATATCCTGTATGACCTTGGAAGTTTTAAGCATATTGCGTGCATACTCATAAATCTGCTCACCCGGTTCAGTAAGACAGACGCCACGGGAAGTTCGTTTCAGGATTTCAATCCCCAGCTCCTTCTCAAGGTTCTTGATCACCTTGCTGACATTGGGCTGGGATGTATACAAGGCCTCTGCGGCTTTACTCAGGCTTTTGCACTCTACCGCTGTAACCAGATATTCCAATTGTTTGAGTTCCATCGTTAGCCTTCTTTCGATTCTGTTTTAAACCTGATTCTATTCATTATATGTATATAAATTGAAATACGTCAATCTGGACATGAAGATTAAATATGCACAGCGCAACCTTCGGTCGCTCACGTCGCTAAGCACACTCTTTTCAGTCACTCCTTGAAATGCACAGAGCAACCTCCGGTCGCTCACGTCGCTAAACGCGCCATATACGTGAAAATGAAGAGCGGCTCGGTTTTGTGCGAGCACAACCGAGCCGCTCTTCATTTTCACGTGCATTTCTTTGTCTTTTCCGCACAAAAACACCCCCGGTGCGTCCTGGGGGTGTTTTCCTACTAACTAAATTAGAGGGGGAGGATACAATACATGTATCGCAATTTTTCACTGCTTTTTGGGGGTTATTTTTAAATCTGTATTTTAAGGGGGTGTCTATCTATGGCTTTATTATATGGGGAATTTATTAACAAGATATGTACACGATGTGAAATTTCTGTTAGGTTTTCAGATTGCATCTCAAGCGTTTCACCAGGGGGCTAAAATGGTATAAATACCTATATCAAATTAACGAGAGGGGACCATCCTATGAACTCATTTTTTAAACGTTCCATTGAACTGAGTATGAAAATCGAAAAATTTCTCGACACAATTTCCAACAGCCTCTCCCTGTTTGAAACTGCAATGACAGCCTACCTGGATGATGATATGGAAACCTTCAAGGACCTTATGCATCGCATCTGTGCCCTGGAAAGTGAAGCCGACGCCCTTGAGACGGAAATCAAGGTTTCCCTCTACAAATTCATGCTGCTGCCGGATACGCGGGCCGATGTGCTTTCCCTCATCAAGAGTCTTGACAATATCATCGATGCAACGGAAGCCATTACAAAGGACTACAACATTCAAAAACCTGTATTTCCAAAGGAACTGACCGGCGACATTCAAAAGCTCACCAGCAACGCCCTGCACTCCGCAGAAGCCCTGCTTCTTGCAACACGCGCCTTCTTCAGCGAAGTCCACCTGGTCTCATCGCATATCAACAAGGTGCGGTTCTACGAGCACGAAGCGGATATCATTGAAGACAAGCTCAATGACATGATCTTCAACTGCGGCCTCGTTACCGATCTGGCCGTCAAAATGCAGCTCAAGCGATTCGTCAGTAAGATTGCAGGTATTGCAGACGAAGCCGAAATCATTGGAGACAAGCTTACCATTTTCACAATCAAGCGCGAAATATAGGCAGGTGATCTTATGGACATGACACTTCTTTATATATCCAGTGGCCTCTTTCTGGGATGGTCACTCGGCGCCAATGACGCGGCCAATCTTTTCGGTACCGCTGTAGGCGCAAAGGTAATCAAATTCAGAACTGCTGCCATCATCATGAGCATCTTCGTCATTATTGGCGCGGTTGTCAGCGGTGCAGGCGCCAGCCACACACTCGGCAAGTTGGGTGCAATCACCTCTCTACCAGGGGCCTTTATCGTAGCCCTCGCTTCAGCTGTCACGATTTATGTCATGACCCGGTACGGTCTTCCGGTGTCCACTTCCCAGTCCATTGTCGGTGCCATTATCGGCTGGAACCTGTTTTCAGGCAGCCCGACCAGTGTCGATACCCTGACAAAAATCGTCATGACTTGGGTGCTTTGTCCTGTGCTTTCTGCCCTTTTCGCCATGATTTTCTATAAACTCATGAAGCACCTGACACGTACTATGAAAGCCAACCTCTTTCTAAGGCATTACTATATCCGCATGGGCCTGATTGTCGTTGGCGCATTTGGTGCCTATTCCCTTGGCGCAAACAACATTGCCAATGTCATGGGGGTCTTTACAAACGCACTGCACATTCCACAGGTAGAGGTGCTGGGATACGGTGTCAGCACGACTGAAATCCTCTTCTTCATAGGGGCGCTCGCCATCTCCACCGGCATTTTCACCTACTCGAAAAATGTCATGACAACCGTAGGCAACAGTCTCTATAAAATTTCACCGGCTGCCGCACTTGTCGTGGTTCTGTCGAGTTCCTTCGTACTTTTCATTTTTGCTTCGGTCTCCCTGCAGAACTTCCTAATCAGCATGAATCTGCCAACCGTCCCACTCGTTCCGGTTTCGAGCTCACAGGCCGTTGTCGGCGCCATCCTTGGGATTGGTCTTGCGAAAGGCGACAGACATATAAACTACAAAAAGCTGCGCAGAATCTCCTTCGGCTGGATTCTGACGCCGACACTTTCGCTGCTTCTTTCCTATGTCAGTCTCTTCTTCATGCAGAACGTGTTCATGCAAGGGGTTATCTAATGCACACATGATATAAACATATAGCATCACCCTGTAAACAAAAGAGGGCTGTCCCTTGGCGGTATCATACCGCCAGAGGACAGCCCTAATTTTTATTTAGTACAAACGCCGGTCTTGTTTCAATCTAGGCGCGTATTTAAAGCAGATTAAAGCGTATTGACATTCTTCAGAACGTCACAAAGCAGTGAATAGACACGCTCTGTTGACTCAATGCTGAGGTGCTCCTGTGGCGTATGCACATCCCACATGTTTGGTCCCAGTGAGATCATATCCATTTCTCCAACCTTTTCCTTCAGGAAACCACATTCCAGCCCTGCATGGATTGCACTGACTTCAGCAGGCTTTCCAAATTTCTCTTCATATACCTTCAGCATCAGGTCACGAATAGGTGAAACAGGATTATAAGGCCAAGCCGGATAATCTGCAATCAGGTCCATTTCTGCACCGTTTGCGTCACACAGGACCTTGATTCTTTCATTGATGCCGTCCTTTAGTGCCTTAACCGAACTGCGGACAGCACTGTCAATTGAAAGAACATCTGCCTTCATAGTCAGTACACCGATGTTGTTTGAGCTCTCTACAAGACCCTCAATGTCCGCACACATAGTCTGCACACCTGTAGGAATGCCCTTGATGAGTTCAATAAATGCAGCTGTCGAAGCCGCGTCGAAGACTTGCGTACCACAGTCTGAACACGCTTCCAGTTTAATTTCCATTGTCGGCTCAGCATCGCCGTACTCAACTCTAAAAGACTCCAGCATGCCTTCTACGTTCTTACTCAGATTTGCCGCTTCACTATCCGTAACCCAAAGAACCGCTTCAGAACGCTTTGGAATCGCATTCATTTTTTCACCGCCAGAAACAGTGCTTACATGTGCACCAAATCCCTTGACCGCACTTTCAACCAGGCTGCCCAAGAGCTTGATTGCATTTGCTCTTCCCTTGTTGATTTCAATGCCTGAATGTCCGCCGCTAAGACCGGAAATTTTAAGTGCATAAGGCTTCATATCTGCACTTACTGCTTCAAATGTCATTTGACGCTTGATGAGATTGCGCACACCCCCTGCACAAGATGTCAGGAAGACGCCTTCTTCTTCTGAGTCCAGGTTGATTAGGATATCCCCAGACAGATTTTCAGGATTGAGATTCAGGACACCATCCATACCCGTTTCTTCTGCTACAGTCACTAGCACTTCTAGTGGCGGGTGCGGCAGATCATCTGATTCCAGAATCGCCATGGACATGGCCACCGCGATACCGTTGTCCGCACCCAGAGAAGTCCCTTGTGTGCATACGTGATCGCCCTTAACCGCAACTGGGATACTGTCCTTTTCAAAGTCAAAGGCCAGACCGGACTCCTTGACACAAACCATATCCATATGCCCCTGTAGAATGACCGTTGGCAGGTTTTCATAGCCAGCAGTAGCAGGTTTCTTGATGATTACATTCATGCACGGCTCCTGAATGACTTCAAGACCCAGATCTTTTGCGAATGATACCAGATAGTCGCTTACGCCCTTTTCGTTGCCCGACTCTCTTGGAATACGTGTAAGCGCCTCGAAATTCTTAAATACCGCTTCAGGTTGTAGACCCGCAAGTACCTTTTCCATGTTTTCCTCCTTATAGTTCCGTGGTTCCCTATAACGAAAATCCGCCCTGCCGACGTAGTAAACTTCTTTTACGTTTGCAGGGCGGACCTTTTATGCCTCTAGGCTGTAAAGTTCAATGAAATTATTGTTTCTCAGAATGTTGATGTAAGTTGCCAGTCGCTCATAAAGCGGCTCCACGTCAAGATTTGGCGCTTCGCTTAGCAGTGTGCCTATTTCACCAACTGAAAAACCTTTTTCAATACCGCTCCACACATGACTCCCGATGTCATCAAGATCTATCTTCATTGTCTCAGGGGTCTTCAAAAAGAATCTCACAAGTTTATCGAGTTTTCCCGTTCTCGGTATGATGATTTGAATACGCCCATCTTCATGTGTTTCCATTCTATATGCGCCTGAATTACAGGTTTCATTTCAAGGAAATTATCTTCTTTTTGCAGCTTCGATACTTTTTTCATTTAATCTACACTTTCTTAAGCAGTGAGTTTCTGATCAGAGTAAACGTTAGAAGCGCGAATACGATCAGTGCGCCGATTTGACCAAGGTCAATGCCCAGGTTCATATCAAGACCCATTACAGCGAATACTGCAAGCAGGATACCAACTAGACCTTCACCAGCGATAAGACCTGATGCGTATAGGATACCTGATTCAATTTTCTCTTTAATTGTTTCGCCTTCTTTGCTGTCTTCACCAACTTTAGCTTTCTTGCGATCAAGAATACCACGTAGGAAGCCGCCAACCATGATTGGTGTGCTCAGGTGGATTGGAAGGTATAGACCGATAGCGATTGGAAGTACTGGAAGGCCAAGAAGCTCGATACCAACACCAATACCAACGCCAGTGAATACAAGTGCCCAAGGCAGGTTACCACCCATAACGCCTTCGATAACCAGACGCATTAGAGTTGCCTGTGGTGCAGGAAGCTCTGAAGAGCCGAAGCCCCATGCTTGGTCAAGAAGGATTAGAACGAAACCGATTGCCAGTGCAGCTGCAAGAGCGCCGATAAGTTCACCGATCTGCTGTTTCTTAGGTGTTGCACCAACAAGGAAACCAGTCTTAAGGTCCTGAGATGTATCGCCAGCCATAGCTGCAATGATACAAATGATAGAACCAACAGTCAGTGTAGCGATCATGCCTGCTTGGCCGTCGTTACCAGTTGACTTGAATACGATCGCAGTAATGATCAGTGTAGCGATTGTCATACCTGATACAGGGTTAGACGAGCTACCTACAAGACCAACGATACGTGAAGATACTGTTGCAAAGAAGAAACCAAATACAGCGATTAGAAGCGCGCCACCGAAACCAACTGGGATTACAGGAAGCATCATCATTGCAAGGATAACTGCAAGAGCGCCGATAAGTACAATTTTCATTGAAAGGTCTTGGTCAGTACGGCTTTCACTCTTCGTGCCAACTGAACCAGAGTAGTCTTTCATTGCATCTTTAAATGTTTGAACGATGAGTGGAAGCGATTTAACCAGGCTGAAGATACCGCCGAAAGCAACCGCGCCCGCACCTACGTAACGGATGTAGTAGTTCCAGATACCCCAGTGATCAAGTTGCGCAATTGGAACTGCCGCTGGGTACATGATTACATCGCCCATGCTGCCGATGTTTGCGATTAGTGGAATAAGTGCAAACCATCCAATAACAGCACCTGAAAGCATGTAAGCAGAGATGTCAGAACCGATGATGAAACCAACACCTAGAAGTGCAGGCATTACGTCCATACCGATTGCAGCGCCCTTGTAGCCAGGAACCGTAGTTTCGATTTCACCTGGGAACAGACCAAAGCCGCTTGTGATGAATTTGTATAGTGCACCAATACCAAGACCAGTGAATGTAACTTTAGCTTTATCGCCGCCGCTTTCGCCAGCACGAAGAACCTCAGCACATGCAGTACCTTCTGGATATGGCAGCACGCCATGCTCTTTAACGATAAGTGCTTTTCTTAGAGGTACCATGAAGAGTACGCCTAGGATACCACCGCAAAGTGCGATTAGTGTAATTGTTACTAGGCTTGGAGCGCCAAGACCCCATTCCTTTGACCAGATGAATAGTGCAGGCAGTGTAAAGATTGCACCTGCCGCCAGAGACTCACCTGCAGAACCGATTGTTTGTACCATGTTGTTCTCAAGGATAGAATCCTTTTTAAGAATGACACGGATAACACCCATCGAGATAACTGCCGCTGGAATAGATGCACTGATTGTCATACCAACCTTAAGGCCAAGGTATGCATTTGCAGCACCGAAGATTACAGCCAGCAGAATACCCAGCACCAAGGATGTCTTAGTGAATTCAGGCAATACTTGATTTGCGGCAATAAATGGCTGATGTGCCTTAGCCGCGCTGTTGCTTTTAGACATTTTGCTTCCCCCTTATTAAAATAACGTTTTCATGAAGATACCTTAATATTTCAAACCGATTATATACTGAGTTTTTAGATAACTTGATTTTCATCACTTATTTCTCTCTGAAAAAAATAAATTCTTTACAGAAGGATAAACTTTGATACACTGGGCAATAGAGTAAAGTTATGAAAATTTAATGGGTATACAGTGCATATAAAAGTATGCTTCGGGGGTGTGATCCAATTGGTATATAAACTTAAATGGGTGGGCATAGGCATGATTGTAGGCCTGCTCCTGCTTATGACAGGCAGTCTGTTCAGCAAGGAAATCAGTCAGCTGAGATACAATATTATTTCTACATTTGTGCAAAACAGTAAATCTATTACAATAGGAAGGGCAACGGATTCTCTTTCACTGGATCCCGCATCGACCATCGACATGGGTTCGGCACGTGTTGCCGTCAACATATTTGAAGGTCTTGTAAAATATGAACAGAACGAAATTGTTCCCGCACTCGCCAAAAGGTGGTCCGTGAGCGAGGATGGACTGACCTGGACCTTCTATCTTGAAAAGGGTATTCTTTTTCATGACGACACTCCCTTCAACGCAGAGGCTGTCGCCTTCAACTTCGACAGGTGGATGAACGAAGACAACCCCTATCATTCGGACGACTTTCAATTCTGGAACATCATCTTTGGCATTTCACCTTCAGTTGTAAAGGATGTGCAGGCGCTTTCAGACGATATTGTCGAGATTCAGCTCAACAGTCCATACGCCCCCTTCCTGAGCACACTTGCCATGCCTGCTTTTTCCATTGCAAGCCCGGAAGCCGTTATCAAATACCACGAAGATTTCAAATATAAGCCCGTCGGAACGGGCCCCTTCAAGTTCTCAAACTGGAACGAGGAAGGCACCATAGAGCTCGAACGCTACATTCGCTATTGGGGCGACCCTGCAAAGGTTTCAAAGCTCATATTCAAAACCATCCCAGACAGCGGTAACCGAATTGATCAAATGATCAGCGGTCAGATACAAATGATCAGTAACCTGACACCCGATGAATCCAATGCGCTGGAGAACTCGCCGCATGTTAAGCTGCTCAAGCGGCCGCTATCAAGCGTCGGCTACCTGGCGCTCAACCTCGAAACACCAGAGCTCACCGATCCGAATTTCAGAAAGCTTCTTTACTCAAAGCTTCATAATGAAATGGACCAGCATCCGCTCTTCGCTGCATTCAGCAAACCCGCTCAGGCATTTATTCCACCAGGTATCTGGGGCGGCCGAGAAGGCATGCAGAACAACCAGCTCAGCGACGCGGAAATCCGTGCAACTGCCGCAAACTACGATATGACGTCCATACACTTAAAGCTTTTAGCGCCAAAAGACAGACGTCCCTATTATCCCGAACCGCATAAGCTGGCCCTGTTCATTAAGCAGACACTTGAAACCCTCGGCATGGAAATAGAAATTGTCGAAATGCCCTGGGGCGAGTTTCTATCCAGTCTTGACCAGCACAACTACGACCTTCTCATGACCGGATGGGTTGCCGATGTCATTGACCCGGACAACTTTCTGTATACCTTCTTCGCATCAGAAAACATATCCAAGGGCAGTATGACAAATTATGCGCTCTACTCCAATCCGGAAGTTGATGAGCTGCTGCGTCTGGCCCGTCAGACCTCTGACAGGTCTTTCAGGGAATCCCTTTACGGCGAAGCGCAGAATATCATCTATGATGACATTCCCGGGATACCGCTGACAAATATGATCAACACAATGGCTGTTCATGACTCCATTACCGGATTCACCACTGACATCAGTGGTCTTGACCGCCTTCACAGTGTGGATTACACGGAGGTGTCCCATGAAGAAGACTAGACCCTATACGGAAACCCTATGTGTCCTGCTCGGTATTGCCATTGTTTTCGCGGTTTATGGATTCTTCAAACCAGAAACGAAGACCCAGGGCACTGACAACACCTTCGTCGATGCGCCCTTTTCAGCAGATATGCTGCTCATTTCCTCGGCCGGACAAAGCACCGATGCCTATGTTTTTCACGATCTTGCAAACAAACTGCATCTGAACAACCACTTCATGCCTGAGGCAGACCTGACAGATGTGGACAAGTACAGCGCCGCCGTCATCGTCATCGGTTACAGCGAAGTTGGCATGATGCTCAATGACCGGAGTTATGACGAAGAGCTTTCGCGTGTTTTGAACCTCATTGACCATTTTAAAGAAGAAAAGCGACCTGTCATCGCTGCATTCATAGGTGGTGCGGACCGCAGGAGCAAGTCAACCGACGGGCTTCTCCAAGCCATCTGCCACGCTTCTGATTTTGCCATTTTGAACACCCATGACATGGACCGTGAATTTGTACGATTGCTTTCTGAGGACGGCGACATCCCGATTTCAGAAGTCGATTCCATAGAACAGGTCAGCCTGTCGCTGGCATTTCTTTTCAGGTAGGTGATCCTTTGATTTCAAATGCAAACATTAAAACCAAGGCAGCCCTGGAACTGCTGGGACTCCTTGTCCTAATAATCCTGTGGCCCCAGGCGACGAAAAACATCGCCTTTGATGTCATTGTCGATTTGCGCACGGCTATTGCAACGGGCAACAGCAGTCTGCTCATTGGCGCCGCAATACAGAACTGCATGCTTTTCATGCTGCCCAGTTTTGCACTCTATATGGTCATTGAATCGGCCGGTCTCACCTTTTCAGGGAGATTTCTCCACAGCAAAGCCGATCAGATGCTCTTTGTCTCAGGCAGCTACTGCATCGTCCTGCTCATTATCAACAACCTTTATTACTACCCCATAGAGGTCATGACAGCTGCCCTTGGCATGGGTCTCACGCTGGTGCTTGTCCATATTTCAAGCTGCGAGAGCACAGCCCTGCTGCCAAAGGTCTTCATCAGCCTTCAGGTTTTCTTCCTCATACAGTGGATCAACATGATTCCTGAGCTTGCCAAGTTCAACATCGGTATGAATGATCTGTCCATCAGCCTGAAAATCGCCAGTCTGCACCTGGGCAGCAACCTGACCCAGCTGGCACTGGTCTACATGTCACCGCTGCTTATCTCATCCATGCTGACTACGGTCCTCATCCGCCTCTATATTCAGAACCTCAAGGTTGCAGAGGAAAAGCACCATAAGGAAATGGCCTACGAAGAAATGCAGCAGCAGGTCATGAACAACCGTATTTACCAGGAAATCAACGCCCTGGCCCATGACCTGAAAACACCGCTTGCAACCATTCAGGGCCTCATCAGCCTGCTTGTGCTTTCAAAGGACGTCACGAAAATCGAGAGCTATGGCAACCGTATTGAATCCAGTATTTCAAAGATGTCAGATATGATTTCAAGCTTCCTCTACGGGGATGCCCGTGAGACCGTGACCGTGGACCACCTGCTTCAGTATATTCGTGCGCAGGTTCCCGTCGACCAGGATGACATCATTCTGGAAGTCGACATTGAGCCAGCACTTCCACCGCTGGAAATCAACAAAATCCGTATGGCGCGCGCCCTAGTAAACCTGCTCGAGAACGCCATCCTCGTTCCCACGGATTCAGAAAAGAAGCGCATCGCGGTTCGCGCCCAGTCGGATACCACAGGTGTGCGCATCAGTATTTCTGACAATGGAACCGGTGTGAAAGAGGAAGACTTCGACAAGATATGGGATATTGGATACTCAGGCAAAAACACATCAGGTCTTGGTCTGCCGTTTGCAAAACAGACGGTTCTTGAAAACAATGGTAGAATATATTTAGAGAGCATTTATGGAGAGGGGACTACCGTTCACGTGTGGTTGCCTGCCTCAAATAAAGGAGTTCAACCATGAAAAAAAATAGAATCTTAATTATTGACGACGACCCTGGCATTCAGTTTACCATCAGTGAAATATGCGCTTACAGCGGATACGATGCTGTCGCTGTTTCCAGCGGCAGAGAAGGATTCGACCGCATTCAGAAGGAATCCTTTGACCTTGTGATCCTCGATTACAACATGCCGGACTGGGATGGTCTTTTTACGACCAAGAAGATCAAGCAGGCTGTACCCGACCTGCCCATCCTCATCCTTACAGTTGACGAGCAGCAGGAGACGGCCGATAAGTTCATGGCTGCAGGTGCCAGCGACTTTTCCATCAAGCCCGTCAAGGCACCGGATTTGATTTCCCGCATCAAGGTCAATCTGCATATTGGGGAAATTGAACGCAAAATGCAAAAGAAAAAGGAAGCTGTCTATATAGAAAAGGGCATTTCTCTTGCGACCATGCAGCTCATTACGGATTTTTTGGCCGAACAGGACCGGGAACTCACCTTCGAAGAGATTTCATCCGGCGTTCAGCTTGCCTACCAGACCGTGCACCGCTACATCAAGTACCTTGAAAACAACAGTCTGATTGAGGTCGTTCCCGTTTACGGCAATCTGGGAAGACCTAAAAACACCTACAAGCTCATTGAGGGCTTCGACCTGGAAAAAATATAATGATCACAACATAAAAGAGCTGCGGCACACACGAAGACTTCTCTTTCTTCATGTGTACCGCAGCCCTTTTCAGTTTTTGCCGTTTATCTTCAAGTCCACCGCTCGACATAAGGCGCCATGTCAAACTTCCGCTTGAGACCGTTGCTGTTCATATATCGGAGTTTACCGAAAATCTCTCTTTCCTTCCAGGCCCTGTCGTGTTTTCCGAAGCACCAGGCAATGCCCGTGTAGCTGCATGGATCTCTACCATCAATGAAATACTTGTTGTTGAGGTGGACTGCCGTTTCGTAAGCGGTTTTATAATCTTCAGACCATTCCAGGATTTTTTTGCACCAGTACATACGCATATAGGTGTGCATCTTTCCTGACTTCACCATTTCCCGCATGGACGCATTCCAGTATGGATCGTGGGTCATTGCCCCTTCCAGCTCCGCTCTTGAATAGGTGTATTCTCTTGGGTCGTGCACATGCAGGGCCATGGTTTCGTAGGCCCATCTGTACGTCATTTCTTCAAACTTGTCATAGCCCGGATTGAAGTGAACGAAATTCACTGCCAGCTCTCTACGCACGACCAGTTCCTCCAGAAAGCCTTCCGCCCCAGCACCCGCCTCAGGGTTGTCAGCCACATAGTCATGCACTGCGCACACGATCTGGGCAGGGGCTATCTGTCCAAAGTGCAAATAGGGACTCATATTGGACATGTAATCATACTCGGGATGATTTCTGAGCGGATAGTTTTTCAGCTTTTCCTCAAGAAAATGTTCGAGATGCCGTCGCGCTTCCTTATAGCCGCCGCAGTAGAGGCCCGTTGCCCCCACAGATGTGTCCAAATCAAGTATTTTGAGAAGTGCCTCTATATCAAAAGCCTTGTATCCGCTCACAGGCATCTCTATTTGAAACGGAACCGCCGGACTCTCAATTTTCGGCATTCCCAGGTAGTCCATCATCTGCCCTAGCAGCTTTGGGCGAATTGTACGCGCTGAGTACTCTTCCTTGTTTGAAGCAACTTCCACAGGCACCACGACGTCCGATTCCACCTGATAAACCCCTATATGCCCTGTGGACTTTGCCAGTTCCAGGACATGGCTGCGCCACTGCTTCTGAATCCGCATATAGCCCGTATCCATTATGAGCTCACAAGCATTTTCCAAAAGGGGGGCAATGGCCCGATCAGGCTGTCCAATTCTCAGAATAAATCCAATCCCCAGAGTTTCTAGGGCCTGCACGGTTTCCTGCAAGCCTTCCAGCATGAACCGGTAATGACGTTCATTGGCCTCTGGGTAGCCACCCGTCAGCCCGAAATATACAAGCACAGGCAGGTCCAGACGATTGGCCCTCTCAATAGCATGGGCCAGCGCATGGTTCCAAGCTACGCGCTGAGACGCTTGCATCCAGTACAGGACGTATGTACCACGACCTCTTGTGTTGCATAATTCTCGAACCCTATTCCTATTCATTCTTAATTCTCACCCATTCCCAAATCGATTCGACTATTTCAAAATCTGAACACTTGTCTTCTTATCATTAAACATACCACACCTGATGCACAATAATTAATAAAGTATTACGGTATCCTAAAGATTTTTCAAATGCTAAAAACTTTAACAAAAGGTTTATAGAATATTAATATATGATTTTACTAGAACCACGTATTTTCAAGCACTTTGATAAGTCAGTGCAACTTGATACATATTCCCAGCATAATCCTTTTTTATTGTATTAAAAGGAAAACGTAACCATCTTCTATTTCTCTTATCGTATGACTGAAATCAAACTTCTAACACATTTCCATTATCGGAACAAATTTGAATTGAAATAATTTTTTAGGCATGCCACACAAGACACCCTATACTTTGATTGTACTAATATTTTCGAACACATTTGCCGGTTTCGACAGCTGTCGACACTTTGCATTAGTAAATTCCTGACAAGATGGGTTTACGTTGTAACTTTAACTCGCTATAATGTGGGCGTAATCGAGTATATGGGATTAGGGAAATATTTTCAATAATTTATGGGGATATTATCGTTAAATATTTAACATCACAATTGTCTACTATCTGAAGATTGGGAGGCGTTAAAAATGGTTAAAAGTGTCAAATTCAAGCTTATGGCAGTGGTCATTCTGGTCATACTGCTCTCCATGTCCACTCTGGAAACCATCACATTGAACCAGTTTAAAAAATCTACTGAATCATCTGTCAACGAAAGACTCGTAGAGGTGACTGCCCTAGTCAAGGAAGCCGTTAACGCGGAGCTTTCCAAAGCATACATACTGGCCAATACGGTCAATCAATTCGATGATGTCAACGCGCTTGCAGCAGGAGATGTCGATTTGAAATCCAGTGTGCATTCACTCTTGCAGCATCAAATCACAGCATCTGATGGTCTCATTGAAACCATTATTATTACAGACAGTACAGGCAAAGCACTGACAACGAACGAAACAACCGCACCTCAGGTTTCTGTCAGCGATAGAGACTATTTTAAGGAAACCATGCGGTCTAAGGAAACTGTCATCAGTCAAGTGGTCACTTCAAAGGGGACAGGCGAAAAAGTGGTTGCAGTCTGCACGCCCCTTGTCTCAGGAAATCGAGTTACCGGTACAGCGGTTCTAACTGTCAAGCTTGGGGAAATCGTCAAGCACGTTGAACAGATTAAGGTTTTTGAGGGCGGCTACGCCTACTTGTTCGACAAAAACGGCCTGATTATATCACATCCGGACAGCGCCCTCGAACTGACTTCAAACCTGAGTTCCTTCAATGCGCCTGAAATCGATGCCATGGTTGAATCAGTTCGCAGCGGCAATGCTGGAGAAGCCTTCTACACGGTAGATGGTGTTGAAAAATATGTCCGCTTTGAACCGGTTGATGACTGGGGACTTGCCGTCACCGCCAACTATGATGACTACATGGCAACCCATCGTGAAGTCCAGCTCATGGTCCTCATGATGATGGCCATCACCATACTCGTCGCTATACTGCTCATTTACATATTTACAAATCACACAATCATCAAACCGCTTAAGCACCTGCAAAACGAAATGGCGATTGCTGGAGAAGGCGATTTCTCAAGACAAGTGACCTTCACGGCACAAGATGAAATCGGCGAAATCGGCCGTGCCTTCACAGCCATGTCGGACAAACTCAAGCATTTGCTTCAGGAGGTCAATGTAAACAGCGCTCAGGTCACTTCATCCGCACAGGAGCTCAGTGCAACAGTGGAAGAAATCAACGCCCAGGTACAGAATGTGACGACTGCAACCCAGGAAATTGCTGCCGGCATGGAAGAAACTTCAGCGGCCATTGAACAGGTCAGCTCCTCTTCTGCAGAAATCATGGACTTTGCCTCTGTGCTTATGTCTGACGCACAGGCTGGAAATAGCAATGCCGAACAAATAGCCGAACGTGCAACAGCCATGAAGGACAATGCTGTACTTTCAAAAAATGAAGCCACAGATATTTACCGTAACAGACTTGAAGGCATTCAGGGCTCACTGGAGCGCGCTAAGGTCGTTGAAGAAATCATCGTCATGTCCGATACCATTCAAAAAATATCAGAGCAGACAAATCTGCTGGCTCTAAATGCTGCAATCGAAGCGGCTCGTGCAGGCGAACACGGAAAAGGCTTTGCTGTCGTTGCAGAAGAAGTTCGAAAACTAGCTGTTGAATCCAACTCGACTGTCGATAAGATCAACAAGCTGGTTCTCGAAGTCAACGAGGCCTTCAATGATGTTGCAGAGAACTCACAAGGCCTGCTGGACTTCATCGATTCAAAGGTCATTGCCGATTACAACACCCTCGTTGAGACCGGAGAACAGTATCTGGCAGACTCAGAGTTCGTAAGCACAACCATGCGTCAATTCGACAAAAGAGCTTCAGAAATCAGCACCTCCATCACGCAGGTCAACGCATCCATCGAAGCCGTTGCCAGCGCCATTGAAGAGGCTACTGCAAGCAGCCTTGAAATCACCAACAACGTCGAAGAGGTTTCTGGCGCTGTCGAGTCTGTCGCCAATGTGTCGATCAACCAGGCCGAACTTGCAGAAAACCTGAACGAGCACGTGAATCGTTTTAAAGTTTAATCCATATGGGTTTTAAAGATACGGGTAAGCCGATGTGCTTACCCGTATATCTAAATTGAGGTGAAACCATGCTTTTTTCAAAACAATCAAAAGGCATCGATTGGGAGGCCCTCCTGTCAGATTTTGATGCACTCGACACAAAAAAGAATGGGATCTTTATAGAAACTGACACGCGGGACATAGTCTATTTCAACAGCCGATTCCAGCGCATTTTTAATATAGAAACCGGCTCCAGCCACAGATTTTTTGGAAACCTGGCAAAATGCCAGAATGTCTACGATACCGACTCACTCTGCGGCACGCGAAGACATTGTACCAATTGCAGACTCAAGAACTCAGTTGAAACCATTCCAATACTCAACGGCAACGAATGGACCTTTCAGTTCAATCAAAAATACGTATTGTCAGGTGTGCCTGTACAGAAATGGTTCAATGCAACGGCACATCGCATACGACTCAATAATGAAACTTATCTGGTCATTGAACTCTCAGAACGAACACATGCAATTAGAAAAAAAATCAATCAGGAACTGAAAGCGCTGGAAGAAGCCATTCGCAACTGAGGTCTTCCAGCTGAGTAAACGGTGCTATCATGAAAAATAAAAATTATTCAAACATCCATACAAATACAGATGAATTTCTCAGCATGCCCAAGGCAAGGTGGAACCCTGCATTGATTTACATTGTTTTCGGCTTGCTTTGGATTCTGCTTACAGACAAGGTCTTATTGACCTTTGCACCCAGTGTGACTGCGTACATTCACCTTGAGACCATCAAGGGATTTACTTTTGTATTTCTATCTGCCGCGCTCATACATGGGCTCTCAAGCTTGAACAACAGGCGTATCAAACGTCTGCACAAGGAACTGGTCTCCAATTACAGCGCACTCATAAACACGCATAGAGACCTGAACCATCAAAAGCATCTGGTAGAGGAAATATTCAACAGCAGCAACTCCCTGATTCTCGTCTGGTCCCTTTCCGGTGAAGTCATCAATATGAACAGGCGATTCTCAGAGGTTTTCGGCTACGGTGACGAAATCATAGGAGAAAACTGGCCAGCTCTCCTGGTTCCTGCTTCCGAAACCCACCGTATTCAGAGTCTCATCAACGAGCTTCGCGTCAACCACGAAGCCCTCGACACCGAAAATATCATCGTTGGCAAAAATGGCAGAGAGTTCACCATTCAGTGGAACAATGCCATCATCGACGATCCCTTCAACGAAAGGCTTATTGCTGTCTCATTCGGGACGGATATCACTTCTGAGCGAGAAAAGGATCAAGCCATTGACAAGCTGATTTTCAACGACACCCTGACCTCACTTGGGAGCAGGCAATCCTTTGAGAACGATCTCAACAAGTTCATTGAGTATAATATGCCTTTTACGGTCTACATCATGGGCATAGACAATTTCAGGGCCATCAATGAAATCTATGGCCATAAGATTGGCGACAGCTATCTGCAGCGTATTTCAAATGCCTTTCTAAAGCTGCCAAACTGCAAGACCTATCGTTTCAGCGGCGACGAGTTTGTCTTCCTTCAGGGCGAACCTACATCCAACACAGGGATCTTCGTCGACCGCGTCCTTGGAATCCTTGGTAAGAAGCGACGTATCGAAAAATTTGTACTGTCTGCTACAGGCTGCATTGGTGCGACGCATTTTCCTGAACACGGACACGATTTCGAAACCCTCGTGCAAAATATGACCATTTCTCTTGAAAGGGCCAAATCTTCCGGCAAGAACCAGTGGGCAGAATTCGACTTCGCATTTAAGGAACAGCTGACCAATCAGAAATGTATCACTGACAGCATTGAAACAGCCATTGAATCCGGAAGCTTCACCCTCAATTTCCAACCGATATTCAGGGTGCACAGCCGAGATATCGAAAAGTTCGAAGTCCTTCTCAGATGGCCAAACATTCCGGTCAAGTCCATGCATATTGGCCAGGTCATTGCCCTTGCAGAGAAAACCGGTCAAATTCTCATCATAGACCGCTGGGTTATCAAGAAGTCCTTTGAATTCTTGAATCAGAACCGTAAGATATGGGCTGCCGCTGATAAAGTACTTTCAATCAACATCTCAGCCCAAACCTTCCACTCGGATGATTTCATCGATTATTTGACAGAATGCGCGGATTTTCACGATGTCGATCCCAAATGCATCGAGCTTGAAATCACAGAGTATTCTCTGATTCGAGATTTGAAATACTCCAAGAAGATTCTTGACCAGCTTAAGGGCATTGGGTTCAAACTGAGTCTGGACGATTTCGGAACGGAGTACTCCTCGCTCAACTATTTACGACAATTGCCTTTTGATACCCTTAAGATTGACAAGAGCTATATCGATGACATTACTGAATCCAAAGGCGTCAGTCACGTGATTATTGAGCACGTTGTCCATATGGCAAAGGCCATGTCCATCAATACCGTCGCCGAGGGTATTGAGCATGAATACCAGCGTGCGTTTCTTGACGACATTCACTGTGAGTTTGGCCAGGGCTATCTCATTTCACGCCCTCTGAACGGCGTCGACACCCTTTCTCTGCTGAAAACGCATCTTGAATCAAGACTGGCAAGTGCTTAAAGGCATACAAAAGGCACCTCAACTTTCGAGGTGCCTTTAGCTATCTAAGGTAATGCCTTTGGGGAAATAGATTCTGCAGTCCACGCCCAAGCCGAGTTCACTGTCAATTTCTATTTTTCCCTGTAGTTTTTTGACCAGATTGTAAATCACATAAAGTCCAAGACCTGTCGTCTCACCGTTTCGAGCCGTTGTAAAAAACGGATCAAAAACCTTGCCAAGGTGGTCTTGGGGAATCCCGATCCCATTGTCCTTGTACTTAAGCCAGTACCCCTGTGTATCCTCTTCAATGCCAATCTCAATAATGCCGTTTTCAATATTTCCAAAACCATGATTCACACTGTTTGATATGAGGTTTGTGATAATCTGGGAAAGTATGCCCGGATAAAACTTCATAATCATATTTTCACGAATATTGTAAACCAGTTCAAGTCTGCTCCCCTGATTGAAGGTATATTTCAGATTTCCCACCAGCATCTCCGTATACCTGAGCGCATCAAACTCCACAAATTGATACCGGGTCTGATCAGATGTGATTTTTCTAAAGTCATTGATAATCCGTATGGTCTTCTGGATATTGTCCAGGACAATCTGATCACTTTCACTTAATTTCGACAAGATCTCCTTCAACTCAAGCGCTTCTGCAGAAATATTATGGTCGAGCTGATTTATGAGCATACTGCTGAAGGAGCTCGCTGTGAGCGCAACCCCCAGTGGTGTGTTGATTTCATGGGAAATTCCGACAATCAGAGCCCCCAGAGAGGAGAGCTTTTCCGACTCAACCAAATAGTCCTGAGTCCGTTTTAACTCTTCATAGGATGATTTTATGGTTTCATTCGCCGCCTCAAGGGCCTCGGTTCTCTGCCGGACAAGCTGTTCTAGATTGTCATTGATCTCAATCAGAGATTCCTCAGCCTGCTTTCTGCGTGCAACCTCCTCTTCAAGACGCTTGTTTTGCGCTTTCAGGATTTCCTGCTTCTTCATGAGCTCCTGGTAATAGTTCTTCCTGATAGAGGATTCCCCAAGTCCGGCTATTTGATTTCTAATCTCTTCTTTTGAATACTTTTTCAAGAATCTCCACCACCTCGTCCATAACCGGCTCTCTTGGATTTGTGAGAACACAAGGGTCATTGAGTACCCTTACCGCAATCCTTCCAATGTCTGCATCGGTCATCGAATCATTTACAGAAGTCACTTTCAAGGCTTCCAAAACCGGCGCATTGACCCTGCTCACAAAATCTTTGAGAATTTCCGGCAGCTTCATGCCCGCATACTGGGGATGATTTCTTTCGAAAATCTCCTCCACCTTCTGGTACTTGTCTGTAGCAGTGTAGTTGTATGCTACCACATGCTTCAAAAATGTCCCATTGAGTTCCCCATGCTCCAGTTCGACAAAATATCCTCCAACAGAATGTGCAATGGCATGGACCAAGCCGAGACTTGCATTGGAAAAGGCTATTCCAGCCTCAAGAGACGCTCTTGAAAGTTCGGATCGGTATTCAAGATTGTCGAAATCCTCGATAAGCATTGGCAGGAATTTGACTACCGTATCAATTGCCGACAGGGACCTAGGCTCCGTCATAAAGGTTGCCAGGGGAGAAACATAGGATTCTATAGCATGGACAAGTGTGTCCAGGGCAGTATCAATTGTCACCTTGTCCGGCATGGTCAATGTAACTTCAGGGTCTATTAGGGATACATCCGGAACGAGCATTTTACTGACATGCGCCATTTTGTAGTGCTCCTTGGTATTTGTAAGAATGGCAAACTGAGATACATCCGCAGATGATCCTGACGTGGTCGGAACACAGATTAGAGGCGGAATTGGGATGAGAATCTTATCGACACCTTCGTAGTCCTCAACTTCTCCACCATTGGACACCAGGATTCCTATGCCTTTGGCACAATCAAGAACACTGCCTCCACCTATGGCGATTACAGCGTCACATTGGTTCTCCATGTAGAGCTGTGCTCCACGGCTGCACTCGTAATCCTTTGGATTTATGGTCACCTCCCTATACGTCACAAAGTCTATGTGCGTATCAGACATCTCCTCGACCATCTCTTTATACCACTGCTGACGTGTGACCCTGTCGTCTGAAACAACAAAGGGCTTCACGATCCCAAAATTGCGAATATATTGGAGGAGCAGATACCGCGCACCCGCTCCAAAAATAAACTCTGGCGCAACAAACTTCATAAGTGCTGAACGCATGCAGACCTCCCGTAAACTTCCTGTCTAATCCATACTTAATGCGTTGGTTATCCCTAAAGTCTTCATACCCACAATTTCAAGGACTTATCCCAATTCTCCAAAACCACAGAATTGAATGCACATCAAACTTCTGCCGCAAAGTAAAAGACCCGTCTCACTTTGGAGACGGGTCTTTTGTATGAATAAAAAGGGTGTATTCCTTGTCTTACTCGATTGGCTCAAGTTTTGATGTGAAGTGTCTTAGCACAGGAGGCTGCCATGTAATTCTGTAGCCTTTGATTTCATGTGCTCTTTCCTTGATGTTTGCAAGTGCTTCAGCAACCACGTCGAAGTGTGCTTGTGTATAAACACGTCTTGGAATCGCAAGGCGTGTAAATTCCATTTCTGCTTCAAGCTGTTCGCCTGTCTCTGGATCAAGATCCAGCAGGTAAGAACCGATGTCGCACGCTCTGATGCCTGCTTCAATATAAAGCTCGCACGCAAGCGCCTGACCTGGGAACTCATAGTAAGGAATGTGAGGCAGCAGTGCTTTTGCGTCTAGGAATACTGCGTGACCGCCCACTGGATACTGGAATGGTACACCCAGTTCCTGCAGCTTGCCGCCAAGGTACTCTACCTGACCCACTCTGTATCGTAGATAATCTTTATCAAGACCTTCATATAGACCGATAGACAGCGCTTCCAGGTCACGACCTGCAAGACCGCCATACGTTACAAAGCCTTCGTATGGAATTGTCAGACCCTTAACCTTTGTGTAAAGCTCTTCAGAACTCTTAACACCGATCAGACCGCCCATGTTGACGATAGCATCTTTTTTCGCACTCATTGTGAATGCATCCGCATAGCTGAACATTTCGCGAACGATATCAATGATTTCCACATCTGCATAGCCTTCTTCACGTTCACGGATAAAGTGTGCATTTTCAGCGTAACGTGCAGCATCAATGATCATTGTAATGCCGTATTTATCAGCGATTTCTTTAGTTGCCTTAAGATTCGCCATAGAAACTGGCTGACCGCCAGCTGAGTTGTTTGTAATTGTCATGATGATCAGGCCAACATTTTCAGCGCCTGTTTCCTGGATATAACGCTCCAGTCTTTCAAGGTCCATATTGCCTTTGAAAGGCATATAAGTTGATGTATCCTTAGCTTCTGGAACAACGATATCAACAGCACGCGCACCAATCAGGCCAACATGGCCTCTTGTTGTATCGAAGTGCATGTTGGAAATACACTTTTGTCCCTTTTTCAGAAGTATTGGAAGAAGGACTTGCTCAGCTGCACGACCCTGGTGAACAGGCTGTGCATATTCATAATGGAAAATATCCTTTACAGCAGCTTGCAGTCTGCGGTAACCTCTTGCACCTGCATATGACTCGTCACCTGACATCATACCAGCCCATTGCTTGTCACTCATCGCACCAGTACCGCTGTCTGTTAGAAAATCGATGTAAACATCGTCAGAGTCAAGACCGAAAACATTGTAATTTGCTGCCTTCAGCTTCTCAACACGCTCTTCACGAGTTGTCATTTTCATCGTTTCAACCATTTTGATTTTAAACGGTTCTGCAATGTACTTAACCATTCACTATTCCTCCCTCAAACAATTCCACTAAACTATTTTCATTTTTTTGAATTATCGCTCATTGTCAATTAAAGAATATCACTTGCGCAATACGCTTAAAAGTGTCTTTAATTTGACTTTAATCGAATTCAAAATTAAAATAGAAGCAAATACGTCATTAGGAGGCGCTAGATGAAACATATTGGAATTGTAGGCCACATGGACAACATCAACCGCATTTTGAGTGTCATCGATTCACACTTTCCAAGTGTAAAGGGACACCCTATAGAAATCCATGACATGGGGCAGATCCAGACCGCAATTACCTTTTTAAAGGAGCATATCAACGAGTTTGACGGTATCCTCTTTACTGGAAAAATACTCTATGACATCATGAACCACAGAATGCATTCACAAAGTCCATGGGTGTATCTTGAAAATGATGCCTGCCAGCTTCAGCGGATTCTGCTTGAGGCAAGCCACATCCACAATATGCCCATAACCAATATCAGCATAGATTCCTACAGCGAAAACGACGTGGAAATGGTCTATCGGGATTTCGGGCTGGACCGTCAGAAATACGCCGCGAAAGTCTCCGGGGTCGACCTCTTCAATCAGAGCCTGATGGAAGACCTGTTTTCCTTTCATAAAAGCAACTACCTAGCCTGTAGAGACAGCCTTGCAATCACGGGTGTCTCCACCGTGTACAAAATGCTCCAGGACGGCGGGGTGCCCAGCATGCTGCTCACGCCCAACATTTCATCCATCAAGAATAAGATTTACAGTCTTCTTGAAAAAATAAAATATGAAGATCTTACAGTCAGTCAAATTGTTGTCATTTCGCTTGAAATTGACATTACCGAAGAATATGACCTCACCTCTGAAAATGAGTACAGCATCATGCTCAAAAAGACACGGATCACCGAAGAGGTTTACAAATTTGCACAGCGCATTCAGGCGGCTGTTGTTGAAACCGAGCGGAATTATCTGCTCTTTACAACCAAGCAGATTGTGGAGTTTGAGACCCGTAGTCTCAGCGTCCTGCCCATTCTTCAGTCCATTGAGAAGAAAACCGCCAGCACTGTCAGCGTTGGCATCGGGTTCGGAATTACGGCGCGCGAAGCAAAGTCCAACGCCATTGTCGGAAAAAACAAGGCGCTCAAAATGGGCGGCAATCAGTGCTTTGTCGTCAGAAATCGAAAGAACATCGAGCGTATTACACCGCTTGAAAACGCCCTTTCAACACAGACGGACCCAGACGCGCTGCCCTTCAAGGAAATCTCAGAAAACAGCGGCGTCAGCGTCAACAGCATATACCAGCTTAAATGCATTATGGACATCTATAAAAAAGATACTTTCACGAGTCTTGAGCTCTCAGAAGAGTTCGGCAACTCCCTCAGGAGTATGAACCGAATAATTGAGAAGCTTGAACTTGCCGGCTATGTGGAAGTTACGGGAAAAAAAATCATCGGCAAGGCAGGCAGACCCAGTAGAATCCTGAAGCTCCTTATTTGACTTGCTCTTTTATGTATGTCTGAACCGCCTCTTCAATCGTCATTCCATTTTCAAGTCTGTAGAGGGCCTTATTCAGCTCTTCAGGCTTGATTTTGAATGTCCGCATAAATGCAACAAGCTGGGGGTTTTCCATGGCTAGGCGCTTGCTAACGAAGCTGGTCATGGTTTCTTCTATTCCAAAGATTTTTTTACTGTCCTCTAAAATCCTAAGCTTGTGCTTTCCGAACATGTAATGCGGCTTCCAACCCGTGAATACCACAGGCTCATTTCTCTCGATTTTTCTGGAAACGAGGTTAAAGAGGGCTTGCTCATCCATATACTCAACGACCACATCGTGCATATTATAAGCCTTCAGCAGCTGGTCCATCATGGAACCTATATAGGTCGTGCGCCTTGTTGAATAGATGGCATGGCCGAAGAGACTCATCTTGCCCGCGAGTTCATTCAGGCTTCTGACCTGGACAAAGTCCGGAACACTCAGTCCCATAAAGCACTCTGCCGTATTTTGACCCACCTCTTCAATGCTGTTTCTGTATTGATCCCTGTATGCGGTCATGGATGGCATCCATGGTGCCAGGGTTCCATCGACGCTTCCGTCATCAATGGAGGCAAATAGACTGTCGCTTGGCACTTCTACACCTTCTACCGCAATTCCCAGCCTTAGAGCGGCGAGCTCTTTGAATAGCGCAAACTGGAACACGTGCTCAGGCGAACGTGTTATTCCGAACTTGATGAATTTGAATCGCTTGAGTTCATTGACGACCATTTCGATTTTTTCCAGCATGAGGTGTGTGCTGTCATTAATGACGCCCACTTTTTCCTTTTGCTGTGCAGTCCTTGCGCTCACTTCCTCAGACATGGCATAGGTCTCTTGGGTAACGGCAGAAATATTTTGTATTGAATCATTGATTTCTCCGCTGGTATGGGCAATCTGTTTTGCTTTTTTCGAAGTGCTCTGTATGGACTCTGCAATACCAAGGATTGAATTGTTGATTCTCGAAAAAGCTTCCTCCGTCTTCTCAATAGAGGCGTTCTGGTCTCGTACAATCCGCGCGTTTTCTTCCACACGACCACTGATATCTTCAATACGCGATTTGATTTCTGCAATTAGGGCATGAATGGCCTGTGTCGACTCATTCGAAGTTTGGGACAACTTGCGGATTTCATCTGCAACAACCGCAAAGCCCCTGCCTGCTTCTCCTGCTCTTGCAGCCTCGATGCTCGCATTCAGCGCAAGAAGGTTTGTCTGTTCTGTGATTGAGTTGATCATATCGACAACAGTCATAATCCGTGCAGCAGAATCACTTAGAATGTCTACACCGCTTTTTATGTCCTCAAATGTACGTGTCGTCTCCCGTGTCATCTCTTCCTGCTCAGAAATCTGCATCTTTCCTTGTTCAAGCAGTTGCAGAGAAATCTCGCTCTGCTCAAGCACCCCTTCGACATCGGTCTCTATTTCCTCGCTCATCCGTGTGTTCTCATGAATTTGACTTGAAATCATAACGATCTGTTCTGTCACATTGGAATTTCCGTCTGTCAGTTCACGAATCGCACTGTTGATTCCTTCCGTTATATCGATAATATCCTGGATATGGCCTTCAAGATTGTGACCAATCCCTTCACTTGTCTTGACCACCCCCAGGTAATTTGCCATAAACATACGCCATGTGGTCATCAGCTCATAAATCAGCTTTGTTTTTGAGGTAACTTCCCCCTCGCGCATATACAGGTTGAAATCTGAGCGAATCATACTTTCTACTATTGTTTTTACAGCATCGTCTTTTGACTGGAACAATTGAAACATCAGCATACTCCTTATTCTGTCTTTATAGAATCGAGCGAATTTTCAGTTATTTTTTACAGTACGAAAATAAAGTCAAATAAAAGTCTATTCATTTGTCCCTTTTCATAAAAAAACACGGCGCCGCTATGCAGTGCCGTGTCCTACGTCTTCATACATTTTGTATCATACGAGCTGAATGTCTTTGGCGAGTGCTTCAAGAGCGTGTTGGTCCACCCTATAGCCCCCCCTTACCTTTGCAACATACCCCTGATCCCTGAACTGACTAAGGGTATGGAGCAGGTGCCTATAGCTGACACCGAGATACTCGGCAGTCTCCGTATGCTTCTGGGCATATAGCCCCTCCGACTGCGACATGAGCATATAGGCCGCAAGCCTGTTTTTCAGCTCATAATTCTGATTTTTAACTGCAAACCAGGTCCGCTGAATAAGCTTACCGCCGACATACTGATTCAGATGAAAGAGAAATTCCGGATCATCCCTCAGAACAGTTTTAGCCCGTTCCATGGAAACACCCAGGCAGAGGGTTTCACAAAGGGGAATCACATTCTTATGCTGCTTCTCGACCTCCAAAAACGTCAGTTCTCCAATGTACTCTCCTTCATGAAGAAAATGCACGATGGACTGCTTTCCGTCCTCATGGACCATGGTTATTTTCGCCTTGCCCTTCACAATATACCAGAGTTTGTCTATGGGCTGGTCAAAGCGAATAATGGGGTCATTTGCAGAAAAAGTGTAGAGCTCTGCCTCAGCGCTAAGAGCTCCAAAAATATTTTCTGGAAGCTCAATTTTATTGGAATTGCCCTGTGTTTTTGCAAAAAATTTATTCATGCTGCCTCCAAAATGTGATATATCTCATATTTCTATTCTACCACGAGACATATAATGCAACCATAAACAGCATATGCTTTTCCAAGCAACCGAAGAATATTGAAAGTCAGGTGAACACATTTATGAACAATAACCTTATCAAATCCTATTTTTTCTATACCCTTTCAGCACTGGGTATTACACTCACAATCAAGGCCAATGTCGGCGTCAGCAGTTTCAATGCCATGAACCTATCCATCGCCCAACTAAAGGGCATTCCCATTGGAACGGTCACCATCTTTTTCAATTTGGCTTTCCTTGCATGCTATATGGCACTCACAAAATTCAAACACAGGAGAAAGTATATTCTACAGGGCATTTCGACACTGGTCTTCGGTGTCCTCGTCAACTTTTTCAACTATGGACTTTTGGGAGAATTCACACTGACGGCCTACCCGGCGCGGGTGGTTCTCGTTGCACTGGGCACACTCGTATCCGGCTTGTCGATTGGTATGATCATCCACTACAACCAAATAACATTTCCACTCGAAAGTCTTTGTGTCGAGCTGGCGCGTCGAAGCCGTCTCCAGTTCATGCAGCTCAGATACGGCGTGGACATCCTTTCCGTTCTTGTCTCTATCAGTCTGTCCACACTCTATCATATGGATTATTTCGTACGCGAAGGCACCCTTATCAGCATGATTCTCCTTTCAGCCGCCATGAACCATGCGCGCAGCCTTGCACTGAAAAAATCAGTCTGAGACCTAAAAGCTATAGAAGGCCGCCGGATTCTCACACATCATTTTCTTAAGACTTCCTGCATCAATCGCCCCTTCGAGACATAGGGGCAGAAAGCCTTCAACCAGACTATTGCACGGATGTCCCTCTGGCTGCGCTTTCACTTCTTCGTAAAAGTCATAGTCCTGCGAGAGAATCATGCGATTGTCTACATCGCTTTCAAGCAGGCTTTTTATAAGTTCCCTGCGCGCCAGATGACTCTCTTTCTTTATCATGTCAATGCCCACCCAAATCCCGCGTCTAATGGCATTGACAATTGCATCCACATCCGATTCCCTGTCTGCATGGGCCCACAGAAACTTGTTGGGACTAAGTCCCAAGTGAAAAACATGGTCCAGAACAGCATCAAGATATTGCCCCTCAAGAATATGACAGTGAATCGGCATGCCCGTCGCCCTGCTGGCCTTAACAGCTCCGGTGAGCATGGCCGCATCATGCGGCGATACCCCGCCTTTTTCGAGAAGTATTTTGATATAGCCTGGGCGTATGCAAACCCCATCCACCGTATCCAGTCCCGACTCAAAATCCTCAATCCACCTACGCGACAAAAGGTCTGCGTAGGCCTCCCCTATGAGCTTATGCATGTGTCGAAAGGCATTCCAGCCCGTGCAGGGAACAATGTGCACACCAGACGCCTCCGACAATCGACGCAGCAGCTTTACATTCTGACCACCAATAGGGGGCGATGCCTCAACAATGGTCCTGATTCCCGACTGCTTCATTTGCAGCATCAGCGGCAAGAGGACCTTGAAATCCGCTTCCAAATCTGTCACATCGTAGTTGTGATTGTAATAGAGCTCGTGTGTGACGGTATCATCGAACTCCCATTTGAAATGCTCGTGTCCCAGTGTCATTCCCATCTCATGGGCTTCAATCGGACCTCTGACTGTATAAATCATAGTATGGCCTCCCTTTTCACCCCCATTTTATAAAAGAAACGCTGACATATACCTGTCAGCGTTCATAATTTTATTTGTATTTTTCACTAAGTAACTGAACCTTTGACCGGATAAACGCAACGTACTCTGCCGGTCCAAGCACAGTAATATCTTCGGGTCTGCTCATAATGAGCTGTGTCAGTTCTTCCCTGTAAGGGGTCCTTAAGTCCAGGGTCACCACCGCACCCGAACCCGTGTCAGCATTCTCTTGAAATTCAACCCTTTCCTCTTGAATTTCGACTCTTTCAAAGAGCAGATTATCCTTTAAGACCCTATACAGGGGCTGACGTATGGCGATTTGGTAAGACCTTAACTCAAACTTGTCACTGCGGCTCGATATAATCACATTTTCAAAATCATTCGTGGTATCAAGAAGCGCGCACGTTTTTATACGGTCCAGTCTGAACACTCTTTTTTCCTGTCTCAAATGGCAATAGGCCGAAAGGTACCAGCCACCAATGTCAAAGAAGAGCTTCTGCGGAGAGACCTCACGAGAGCTCACGGTATCGCGGGCCGGCGTATAATAGGTCATGCGCATATTTTTTGACAGTCTGAAGCTTTCCAGAATGCACTTCAGGACATCTTCCGTATAGCGCGGTGGCCGTATGCGGTCCAAGTCAAATTCAATTTTTTCAAGAATTTTACGCACATCCGCCCGGTCAGCGTCAACGATGCCATTGAGCAGCTTGGCGCGAAGCAGACTGTAGTCTCCAGTCATCCCTGGAAATTTCATGGCATATCCGGCTTTAAGAACCATGAGCAGCATCGTGACTTCATTTGCATGAAGCCGTATGCTGGGCAGAAAATAATCCGGATCAATTCCATATCCGCCGCAGCTGCCCTCATAGGTGATAATAGGCACCTTGAGCTGGCTGAGTGCGTCAATATCCCTGTATATGGTCCGCATGCTCACCTCAAACATTTCAGACAGGCGTCTTGCAGTCATACGTTCTTGTTCCTGAAGCGCGAACACAATGCCATTCATACGTTCGGATTTTTTCATATCAACCTCCAGAACCCGCATTTTTGTGTTTCAAATACATTCTTACCAATGGAATAATTCTTGTGTCAAAACGCAACCCAGGGGTATGTAATTAATATCAAAACAGGAAAGGAGGGTGTTTATTCGTGGGAAAAAATGATACAAGCTGTCCACTTTGCAACAGTACACTTACGTTTTTTGGCGAAGGCGGCTACGGGCGCTGCACCAATGACTCCTGCAGGTTTGAAGTCAAAACCGATAAATGTGACGTCCCTGGATGCGACGACTACGAACTGGCACATGAAAGCATTGAACACGACCCAGAATTATAGCCCCACCACGGTACACTTCTGAGAAAATCAAAGTATATTATAAGAATACCTCCAAGGCAGTGTGAAAACATGTCTTGGAGGCTTATTTTATGCCTCCCAGTCTTTCTTGAAGGTATCTACTTCATTTTTGATTTCATCAAGGGTTTTGGTAATCAGCCCATCTGCCGATGCCTCTACTGGGGTTTCGCGCTTCTTTCTCAGCTGCATTCTGCGCTTCATGATATCGCTGATATAGCCCCCGTGGAATGTCTTCGGCTCATAGGAAATTATAAAGGCATTGGGCTCAAGCCCTTTTATTTTTTCCAGAAGCTCAGACTCCCTCTTCCTGCGCGTCAGGATATCCAGTCGGGTACGTTCACCATCCCTGCCCTCGCCCGTATAGAGCGTGACGCCAAATCCGCTGTCCCTGAGAACGCGCACAAGATCATCATTGCGATGATTAATATTCACGATAAAACTGGAATACCCGATTGCGAGCTTTTGCTCCACGTATATCCCGGCAATAAGCCCTGCAGAAAATCCGACTGCGTATACAAACATTTCCAAATAAGTCGACTCTCCTGATAATACAATCGTCAATCCAAATATGTAAACAATCGCTTCCAATAGTCCAAACATGGCTGTCATCAACTTTAAATTCTTCACCATTGAAATTGTCCTAAGCGTTAACAGCGGCACATACATCAGCTGTACAAATATGATCAGTAATAACTTCGACATGCTGTCCTCCTTGTCTCATACACTATGAACATCGCCTGTCGGCACATGTGCATATCGCCAATTGAGTCCATTCTAACATACTCACATCTGGCCTGAAACACTGAAATTGGTCTTTGATGGAAATGCAAATCTTTCTTTGCATTTATTCCGTTTTACGTGACATCCACAATAAATACGATATACTGAAATTTGAAGGAATTAGCCCTTTTCATGTAGAAGCACTGATTAAAAGCAAATGGGAAAAGTCCTTGAGTCGGGATGCCGAAGGGCATATTTGCCTTATGAGACAGGAGAACCTATTATGATTGATGTCTATACCATTCATGAAAAACTAAACGAACAGCTTGAAAACGCGCGTTCAAAAATCCACAGCGCCCCTCAGCAAGCTATAGAAATTGCAAAATCCGTCGCTGAGAAGTCCGATGCATTTCAGCTCGTAACTTTAAAGGGCCATGCCCTGCATATAATGACGACAGCCTGCCGAACACTTGGAAGACAAGTCGAAGCTATTGAGTACGTCACTGAAGCCATTGAGATTTTTGAGCAGTTCAGCGACTTCAAGATGCTGGCAGAACTGCACAGGTGGTACGGTGTTCTCCAGTTCTATTCAGGCGCTTATCCTGCATCGCTTGGACAATTCATCATAGGCAGAAACTATGCAATTAGAACAGACAACTTCAAAGAGATCGTTCGTGCTCAAAACTGCATTGGGGAAGTCTACAGGAAGGCGGGCGATTACGCACTTGCCCTTGAAGCCTATCACTCAGGCGTAGACACCGGCACTTCAAACGCTGTAGAAGAAGGCCTCGGCCATCTTTATTCAAATATCGGCGAGGTGCACACTGCGTCTGGAAATTACAGCGCAGCTCTTGAAGCCTATGAGAATGCGCGCCAATACATTGAAACCAGTCAAGATATCCTGCTCGGATTCGAATGGCATTACCGGTCTGGAAAGTTGCAGATGCAGCTTGGAAATTACAAGAAGGCCCACGAAAACATAGATGCCTCCATCCGTCTGCTCAATAGTCTCAGCAATCAGTATTACATTCTCGACGCCCTGCTCCTCAAGTATGATCTGCTCATGCGTGAAGGTCAGGAAGATCAGGCCATGGAAATTATCAAATCCGCAGAAGAAATTTCACAAGCAGGTGGGTCTGACCACCAGCTCTCCATTATTTATGAGAAAATGTTCCAGTTCTTTGAAAAGAACGGCTATTATAAAAAAGCGCTTGAATACCATAAGCGCTATCAGTTCACATTGCAAAAAATCGAAGCTACAAACCTGATTGTCAAGCTCAAGCTTCTTGAAAAGCAACAGGATTCCAAGGATGAAAATGTCCGCACAAACTCCATTCACAGCTTTATCGACAACGAAATGAGAAACGAGCAACTCCGACTTGAAATGCTCAGCGAGGATATGAGCGCCGCCGTTTCAAAGTCACAAAGCATGAGCTAAGCATCTGCTGTTCATGCGTAAAAATGCAATATAAAGATAAATGGTGTGAAACTTGGTAAAAACTGTAGTATACTTTTTTTAGGCAGTGATCCTTGACGTAAAAGAGGTAGAGAAATATGGCTTTCAAAATACTCATAGTTGAAAACGAACCCAATTTACTCGAACTCATGACACTCTTTCTTAGAAAATCGGGTTATAGGGTCGAACATGCACATACTGGCAAAGAAGCGCTTGCCCTCTGTGACTGCACCCAGCCTCATCTTGTCATTATTGGGAACACACTGCCCGATACGGACGAACTCGCCTTGTGCGAACAGATGAGCAAACAATCCCGGCGGGGCCATGTCATCATTTCAAATCGGGCAAGCAAAGAATCCATCATCCAAGGATTCAAGCGTGGCGCCGATGACTACTTTGTCAAACCTTTCGATCTCGATGTCTTTCTCGTGCGCGTGGAATCCTTGCTCAGACGTATATTCATTTCAAGCCGATACAACGAATCCATCAATCGGAATGTGCGATTTGACAGTTTCAACAGCAAGGTGATGTTCCACAGCACGGTCATATCACTCACCCAAACCGAATTTAAAATCCTCTTTCACTTGTATCAGTCCAAAAAGTACATTACCACACAGGAGCTGACCCGTCAGCTTTATGGAAACACTGACATGGCAGTCTCTACCCGAACCATATCTGTCCATATCGCAAAGCTTCGAAAGAAGCTCAGCGCAGCGGACATTTCCTGGGCTAGCATAGAATCCAAATACAATAAGGGATACCGTTTCATTTGCGAATAGGCGCGCAGCACTGCAATCGTCCAAACGCTTTATGAAGCGGTTTTTTTGTGCCCGAAAGACATCAGGGCAGAGAAACAAATCCCTCCAAGGATACCGATGTAAATCGAACTGATTTTTTCAAGACCGAGGGCAATCCAAATCAGACTGAGCACAGGTCCAATCAGCACGTAGAATATACCCTGTTTCCTCTCAATACGCCGCCTGAAATAGAGACCCATGGCGACTGGAACAAACACAGGCGTTGCTCGAAATACCATGGAAAGAAACCCCCAGCTCAAGATCATGGAGTTGGCATTGAATATGACAATGACATATATGAGCGCCGTTATAAGGACGATGATTGCACGCAGCTTTTTGAGAATGTCGGCCTCTGTGTTGGGGCCTTCCTCAAATCTGAAGATATCCTTTGATATAACCGTCGTTATGCCAAGTGTCAGACCGGCACCTGTGGCAACAGATGAAATCAGGACCGACGCGATGGAAAGTCCAGCGACAAGGGGTGCTGTGTGATTCATCACAAAAAGAATGAATGCATCTCTTGGCACAATGCCCGGATAATGAACCTGCATGTACATACCGATCATAGTGCAGACTGCTCCAACAGGGAGAATCAAAAATGCTGTCAAAAAGGTTCCATTCCTCAGTGTTTTTCTGTCTTTTGCCGACATGACGGTCTGAAAGTAAATCTGAGTGGACAAGACCCCCAGCACCGTGGAAACCGGATAGGACAAGTCCCTGCTTACACCTTGCGAGAACACATTGAACCAGGGATCGAAGGAAAATGTTGAGATGGCCTCATTTATAAATCCATATTTGAAGACCAGATAGGCGCCGCAAATGACGCTGGTTCCATAGAGAAGAATTGTTTTTATTCCACCCACAATCGTACCACCCCAGAAGCCTCCGAAAACGACATAGGCGGCCACCAGAACGCATACGACAAGTGTGGCAAGCTGGATTTTCATTGAAAACAGGGTATTGAAGATTGAGACCGATGCCAGCACCTGCCCATTAATATGGATGAACATGCCAAGACACAGGACCAGACTCGCTGCCTTTCTCGCCTTGCTTCCAAAAAAGTCATCAATAATCTGCACAACGGTCACATACTTTCGTTCTTCAAGCAGCTTTCCATAGAAGAAATACAGCAGAATACTCGATAGGCTTAGCCCTGCTGTAAACCAGATGGCGCCCACCCCGCGCTGATAGGCAAGCTGGCTCGTTCCAACCGTAGAAGCGCCCCCAATGATAGCCCCCATAAGCATGCTGGTAAAGCCCACTACATTCAAGCGTCCACCACCCACCAGAAAATCCTGGGTGTTCTTCACAAACCGCTTGCTGAAAACACCTGCAATCAACGTTAGAACAATCGTAATGCTGAAAACCGCTACTATCATTTTTTCACCAAATTCCTTCTGTACCCATATCCCATAGATGAATAAGCCGCATAAGCTCTATGCATTTGTCTTTTCAACCCGTCCAAGTGCAAACATACCCGCTGACCCCAGCAGGGCAACTGCCGAAATAAGCGGCCATACCGCTTTGACACCAACCGCATCCATAAACATACCTATGAAGTAAGTTCCCAGAAGGGAGCCGGATGCCCAGCTTAGATTTGAAAGCGCATTGAACCGTGCACGGAAGTTCTGTGGCGTCCTGTTTGCCAGATAGACACCGTAGCAGATGGAAACCATAATTTCACCCAACGTCCAGATGATGGTCGACACAATCAAAAGGGGCATGGTATGGGCAAAGGTGATCATGCCAAACCCTGCCGCATAGAAGAGCCCGCCGAGCGTTATGGTCTGGATGGGCTTCAGCTGTCTCGTCAAATGCGTTATGAAGACCGTCATGCTTACACAGGTGACTGCATTGATGCTCATCAAAAAGCCAAAATTCCGCGGTCCATTGTCTGCAAAGATATTACCCAGGGTAATGGGAAGCGCAAAGCCGTTTTGGGCGTAGGTCAATGCATACAGCACATTCAGCCCCAGGAACACCACTACAAGGGGGCGTCTTTTCAAGGCCTGCAGCAAAGTGCCCTCCTCGTGATCTTCCATTGATGAGCCTGTATCGTGGGCTTTCTCAACTTCAACAAAGACCATGACCAGCGTAATTGCAATCGCCGTAGTGAGTGCGTCGCCAAGGAAAAGGAGCTTGAGATGATGATTGAACAAAAATCCCGCAACAATCGGACCTACAGCCACACCAATGTTGATGCCCAGATAAGTCAACGAGAACCCGCGCTGACGTTCCTCCGGCGGCAGGATGTCCGTAACAAGGGCATTGATCATGGGTCTTACACCCCCATTGAAAAACGCAGCCAGAACAAGCATGAAAATGAGCATTTTAGGATTGCTGATAAATGCGCATGAAAATATGAGCACACCGGCCAGCCCCTGGAAAAGTGCATATGCCTTTTTTCTTCCCAGCTGATCGGAAAGTTTTCCTCCAATAAAGGCCCCTGGCACTGAAGCGAGGGTTACCGTCATCACAACCGCACCAGCGGTCGCATTATCAAGACTCAGGTTTCTCGTGAGAAACAGTGTGAGAAAGGGTCTTACAAAATCTCCGAAACGATTGATGATTTGCGCTATAAAAACAATATAAATGCTTTTGGGCAGTCCCAAATATGTACTAAATATCCGTCGCATATGGCCTCTTTTCACAATGAATTTGAATTATATTCCATTCTCAGTATAGCGGGAAATTGTGTATTTGGGGTGAAATTATTTGATTATAGACCTATTTTCTAAAGATATTGGGACTTTTAAAAGCGCTGTACTAAGCCTGCCGTTTATGGGTATAAGTGACATAGGTGATATTTGCTTCTTGAAGCACTGCAATAGCTGTTCTTTATTCAGGACGGGCATGTCGTGAAAGGAGAATGAATATGAAAAAGATACTCATTCCAGTTGATGAGACAGAGAGCAAAAAAGCACTGGAGACAGCCAAAGAGTTTGCACTCAAATTCGACTCAGAGCTGATTATCGTCCATGTAAAACGCAGATTCGAGGTCGATGCCACTATTCCATGGAATTATGACGCCGTTCAAAATGACGACGTGAAAAAAGCCATCCATGACTATGCTCGAAATATTGTCGATAAGACTGCAGATTTTTTCAAAGGAACCGGCATTAATGTGACAACCGAAATTCTTGATGGCCACATTGCTTCAGAAATCTGCGACTTCGCAGAAAAGAACGGCTGTGACCTTATCCTAATCAACTCTCACGGCCACAATGCAGTAGAACGCTTTCTCATTGGCGGGGTGACAAGCAGGGTTGTTCATCACTCAAAGGTACCTGTTCTTATTGTAAGATAAAAGGATAAAAACCCTCGAAATCCTAAGATTTAGAGGGTTCTTCTTTGCCGTTCTTCTTAAAGCCGAATCCATATTCAAGGGCACCATCCACGGGACAGGCGCTTATACACGCGTAGCAGTTCACACACTGCGGCGATCTGAGATTATGCACTTCATCAACTGCAATCTGCATGGGACAAGCCGCGCTGCATTTACCGCACTGGATACAGGCGTCATCATGTCGCAATATTGTAAAAGGACGCACCATGCTTACAAGTCCATACCTTGCACCTTCAAGACACATATATCTGCAGTAAAATCTGTCATACTTCAATGAAAGGATGAAGAAGAACACAATGACACCTGCCGCTATGAGACTTGGTCCATTCCCGCTCAGAAGACCCAGAAGCGCGCCCCGTGGCTCATACTGAAAGGCCTGCATCAGCAAGTCTGATGTGAGAAGTGCCACCATGGCAAGAAGCAGGTAGCGTGCATATACAGCAACCTGATGAATCTGGTCTGGTACCTTTTTCCGCTTGATCCCCAGATTCCTTCCAAGTTTGATGCCGATATCCTGTATGAAGCCAAACGGACAGATCCAGCCGCAGTAAAAGACACCGCCGAAGAGTGTTGTCAGCAGAATCGCCAGTTTAAAGAAGGGCCACTTCATAAGGATCGCCGTCGCCGTCAGGACCACAGACAGAATCTGCACTGCGGTTCTGACATTCTGTATTTTTTTCATTTATTTCACCAGACTTTCTTCAAGTGCATTTCCAACACCTTCTATGATTCCCTGTGAAGAATAGGTCGCACCACTGACAACATCCACATCTGCACTCTGTTCAGAAATAATGGTTTGCGACAAACTTGTAATTGCCCTGTTGAACCACTTTCTGTCATCTCTTTGACTGACCGCTTCAACACGGATGATTTCACCTGCTTCAATTTCCACTTCCATGGTGACTGTGCCCTTGAAGCCCTGTCCAGACCCCTGGTAGACCCCATCAGCATACAAGCCTCCACCACCTTCACTTGAAGCGCTCTCCACTTGTGCCAGAGTCGCCTCTTCTTCCTCTTCAAATGCCTGGTTTGTCTCATCTGTGACACCATCATTCACATACTCCACAGTCTCTGCCATGCTTGGCACATTTGACTGAAGCGTGTTCCAGGTCAGAGCGGTCATACAGACCAGCGCAATTGCGATTGCTTTTACAAATCCACTTAACCGCATATCCATATTCTTCATAAACCGGCTTTCATCAATTAGGTCTGAAAATGCATAATACACAAGACCAAATATCAGAACAAGTGCCGATGCAACAATTATCATCATGTCGATTCGCCTCCGTTTCCTCCATACAAATGACTTTGAAGTCATCATACAGATCCGGTGCATAATCCTTGTATTAAAAGTGTGTGAAAAACATGTAAAAGCGCTTAAGAATTTCTAAAACGCTGTACTCATCCTGTCATTACAGTTTATTCATACCTCAAATGGTGTATTATTATGAATAGACTATTGAAATTCCTCCCGGAGGGTAAATCATGAATGCAACGCGTAGAAAAATAATCGCCAGTATTGTGCTGTTCACGCTCATTGCAACAGTCATAATCGGTGGTTCCTCTCTCTTTTACATGAAGGGCAAGTTCAGTCAAAACACCATAGATTACCTCGCACAGAGCGCCCAGCTCTATGGCAGCGATATCGATACGGTAATCACTGGTGCAGAGTCCATGGTTGACGCACTTGCTAAATCAGTGGCAGGTGTTATTGACCCTGCCAAAATCAATGATCCTATCTATTATTACAGTCTGTCACAGACACTTGACGACATCGCCCTCCAGTTCCATGACAACAGCTTCAACATCATGTCTGTTTACGTCCGATTCGACCCTAATCTTTCCTATAGCACTGCAGGCTTCTTTCACGCGGATATAAATGGCGATGGCCTCCTGCAGAGACAGCTCCCCACTGATTTGTCTGTCTACTCGCCCGAGGACATTGAGCATGTGGGCTGGTTTTACGAGACATTGAAAGCCAACCATCCCATCTGGATGAATCCCTATTACAACGCAAATATCGGGATTGACATGATTTCCTATGTCGCACCGCTCCGCATCAATGATCAAGCTATTGGTGTCGTCGGTGTGGACATCAACTTCGAGACCTTCAAGGAAATTGTTGCAAGGAGTCCAAAAGCAGGTAAAGCCGTCCTATTCAACGAATCATTCGCTTTCATGATCCACGACACGTTCACGCTCAAGGATCGCATTTCTGAAATTGATGGCGGCAAGCTCGTCTATGTTGAAGAACGCATGAAAGCTGAAGGCGATGGCACTCTGCGCTATACGCTTTCCGGCGTAGACAAGATAATGGGCTTTACAAGACTTTCCAACGGTTGGTACATGGTCGTCACCTTGACTGAAGATGAAGCCTTCCTACAGGTGAATCGTGCCTTTAAGGCTCTTGTACTCATTATTTCCTTAATAACACTGGTCCTGCTTGGACTCTCCTATTCTCTTGGAGGATATATCGACCATCTGGTCAATCAGAACTCAGAGCTTGAGAATCTGGTGTATATACGCACGGCAGAACTGAATCAGTCCAATCTGGAACTGAAGGACACCATGCTTGAGCTCGAATCCAATCAGGAGGAGCTCATTGCACTCAACAACGAGCTGAAGGATTCCTACAATCAGCTTAAGAACGCCCAGGACCAGCTGATTATTGCTGAAAAGCTCGCTTCACTGGGCGAACTGGTTGCTGGTGTTGCTCATGAAATCAATACGCCGCTTGGCATTGGCCTGACCCTGAACTCCTTTCTAAATGACAGTATTGTTCAAGTCAATGACCGTTTTGTTTCTGGAAAGCTGGGAAAAACCGAACTAAATGAGTATCTTCAATCTAGCCAGGAAGCCTCTGAGCTCGCTATAAGAAACCTCATGCGGGCCGCAGAAATTGTGGACACCTTCAAGCAGGTCGCTGTCGATCAGTCCACCCTTGAACTGCGCAAAGTCAACCTTCGTGATTATATCGGAAAAATCATCAAGAACCTGACCCCGCGCTCTAGCAAGGAAAAACACACTTTTCATATTCACTGCGAAGACAGCATTGAAGTCTACACCTACCCTGGTGCCATTGCGCAAATTATCACCAACCTCTTTGTAAACGCCCTGACCCATGGCTTCAAGGAGGATCAGAGCGGCGCCATTGACATCAGCCTTGAAAAGGAACACAACATGCTGCATATCATCTTTCAGGACAATGGCAACGGCATTGCAGAAGACAATCTTTCAAAGATTTTCAATCCCTTCTTCTCAACAAACAAACCAAACGGCTCTTCGGGACTTGGACTGCATATCACCTACAATCTTGTCACGCAGACACTGGGTGGAACCATTTCAGTAGACAGCACACCCGGTCAGGGTACCCGTTTTGACATACTATTTCCTGTCATTGACAAAATTGTGTAGAAGAATGACCCAGCCTGCCTCACCGGGTAAATAAAGTGCTATAATGATACTTAGGCAGTCTTCCGTCTTGCAGTGATGCATGTTACAAGGGCCAGGAGGTCAAAATGAAAATTCTCAACGTTGCAATTATAGGATATGGTCTTTCCGGTAGAATATTTCATGGGGCAATTTTGAATGGACTTCAAGGATATTCAGTTTCAAAAGTGGTTACACACTCACCTGAAAAAGCGAAACTTGCTCTAGATGAACTCCCCGATGTAGAGATCTCAGACTCTGCTGACAAGGTGTTCTCCGATCCATCCATAGATGTGGTTGTCATTTGTTCACCAAACACCAGCCACTACACACTCGCAAGCGCTGCATTGAAAAGTGGCAAGCATGTTGTCGTTGAGAAACCCTTTGTAGTGACCTCTGACGAAGGCGCTCAGCTCAAAAGACTCTCCGAACAGACAGGCTGTGTCTTGTCTGTCTATCATAACCGCCGATACGATGGTGATTTTAAAACAATCAAAGCGATCCTGTCCGAAGGCAAACTCGGACGCCTTGTTGAATTTGAATCCCATTTTGACAGGTTCAGAAACACATTTAAAAAGAATGCATGGCGCGAGGACGATTTGCCTGGTTCAGGCATCTTATTTGATCTGGGGGCCCATCTGATTGATCAGGCACTTGATCTTTTCGGAATGCCACAGTCTCTTTACGCAGATATACGCAAGCAGCGCGACGGCGCTGTGGATGATAATTTCGAACTCATTTTTTATTATCCCAATCTGAAAGTCACGCTTAAGTCAGGCTCTCTCGTAGCGGCACCTCTGCCGCGCTTTATTCTACTTGGAACAGATGGCGCCTATACAAAGTATGGACTCGACGTTCAGGAACAAGCCTTGCGCGACGGCCACCGGCCAGTCCAGGATATTTTCTGGGGTGTCGAAACGGAAGACATGTGGGGAACCCTGCATCTGCCTGGAGACGCTTATAAGATCGAGACCCTTGCCGGCGACTACCGCGCCTATTACGAGGACTTTTACAGCTCAGTCACCGAGGGACACCTACCTGCTATAACCGCTCAGGACGGACTCAATGTAATCCGACTGATCGAGCTTGCTTTTGAAAGCAGCAGGACAGGTAGACGAATTGATATTGACGCATAACAAAAGCGCTAATTGCCTAAGCAATTAGCGCTTCTTCTATGCTCATATGCAGCTTTTTAGACATCCTTGATTTCATTAACCTTAACCGAAAAGACTTTTCCAAGGAAGGACAGCTTCATATCACGGTCCCTGCTCAACCTTCTTTTTTCAAAATCTTCTCGAATACGCAGAATCAAGTCTTCGTTCTCACAGTAGGCATCCTGTGCCTGTTCAATGTCTACATGCTTGAAGCAAATACGGTCGCCCGCCTTAGCCTGAGCAATTTTACGGAGGTCCGTCGTTATGACATGGGCAATTTTCGTATACCCACCTGTAGTCTGACAGTCTGCGAGCATAATAATCGGATTGCCATGTCCAGGTATCTGTATGGCACCCTTTACAATGCCGTCCGATATGATATCGGCGGAAGCCTCATGACTGACCTTGTCGCCTTCAAGACGATAGCCCATGCGGTCAAACTCATTGGTCACAGTATAGACCGAACTGAAAAATGTCCCAATACCCTCTCGGGTAAAGGCATCCTCCTGAGGTCCCAGAGTAACTCTGAGCTCTATTTCCTGACCGTAAACCGGCACAGCGTCTGCCGGAATGAACCTGCCTTCAAGCGCTTCAGATGAAAGCGCACCCGCGCCGGTTTCAAGCTTGTCACCAGCTTTTAGTGGCCTGCCTTCATAACCACCAAATTTGCCGCGTACATAGGTTGCACTGCTTCCCAAGACCGGCTCGACAGCAAAGCCACCCAACACAGCCATATAACACCTGCACCCTTTTGAGACTGCACCGAATTTCAACACATCCCCACGCTTAACCTGAACCACACGCCACATTCCAGCAGGTGTGACCTCATTGACGATCGGTGCCATGTCTGCGCCCGTTATGGCGATATGCATGTCTGCGTCAAATTTAAGCGTTCCGCCCAGAATGGTCATTTCAAGTACTGCTGCGTCCTCCCTGTTTCCCACCAGAAGATTAGCCAGCCGGTGCGCATAGTCATCCATACTGCCCGATACTGGGACGCCATACTTTTCATAACCCCTTCTTCCAAGGTCCTGAACCGAGGTATACATTCCCGGATTTATGATTTCAATCGAGGCCATTACCTCACCTCCCCAATATAGGGCTTCGTTTCGACAACATAGGTTCCCGATTCAATTTGCGCCTCTATGGTTTTATAGGTCGCCATATCCACGGCTTTAAAGCGGATATAATTTCCCGCTTCAAGCAGGCACGGCGGATTTCCCCCAACATCAAAGAGCTTGAGAGGCGTCCTGCCGATAATCTGCCATCCGCCCGGGCTGTCAATGGGATAGATGCCCGTTTGCGACCCAGCAATACCGACAGATCCGGCACTGATTTTTGTTCTCGGCTGCTTGAGCCGAGGCGTAGCAATCCGTTCATCCATACCGCCCAAATAGGGAAATCCCGGCGTAAACCCAAGCATATAGATTCTATAATCTGCTGAGGTGTGAATCTCGATGACCTCGTCTTCAGAAAGACCATTTTCAGCCATTACATTGCCAAGATCCGGACCGAATGCCTCGCCGTAAAACACAGGCACGACATAAACTACAGCCTCTGAAGCACCTGACACGTTCAGGTTTTCAGAACACGCTTCAATATAGGCTTTCAGATCAGCGTATCTCAAAAGGGCTGGATCGTACCTTATAAGCAGGGCGCGATAGGTTGGAATGCACCCGGTTATTCCAGAAAGACCTTCACTCTCTACGATTCTGCGAAGACCTGCAACGCGGTCGTTTACGCTTTCAGAAATTTCATTTCCGAATACGACCGACACAGCACAGTCCCCCGCAATTTTTATTTCAAATTCTTTTGACATATGAAACTCCTAGTGTATGAGCATTTGCATCTTTGTAAGAGACATGGCACCAGCATAGCCTGCAATAAGAACGATGACAAATCCAGCAATCAGCATCCATGTCGGGTGCTTGTAATCTCCAACGATATCCTTGCGTTTCGCTGCAAGTAGAATTACCCCGATTGTAATAGGAAGAATCAGGCCATTTAAGGATCCTGCCAGTATCAGGAGCTTTGCAGGCTTGCCCAAAATTGCCATGATCGCAGTCGATGCTGCGATAAATCCGATAATCCACTGTCTTTCAAACTTGTTGATGGACGGGTGCAGAGTCTTCAGGAATGAAACAGATGTATAAGCTGCACCAATGACAGACGTAATGCCAGCTGCAAGCAGAACAAGACCGAAGAATTTATAGCCAATCATACCCGCGCCGTATTGGAAAGCCGATGCCGCTGGATTTGAAGGGTCCAGCTGGAAGCCCTTAACCACAACGCCAAGCACTGCAAGAAAGAGGAGTACTCGCATGATGGATGCCACAACAATCCCCATGACCGCACCCTTGTTGATTTCCTTAAGATTTTCTTCCCCTGTGATTCCGGCATCAATAAGCCTGTGACCACCAGCAAAGGTAATGTAGCCGCCAACAGTCCCGCCTAGAAGGGTTATGGTTGGGAATACAAGAGAACCAGGATTCTCAGGCGCGAAGGTTCTAAGCAGCGCTTCGCCTACTGGCGGTTTTGTAACAATCGCCATGTAGCCGACAATCAGGATCATCATAAGGCCAAGGGATTTGGTAACCTTGTCAATTACCGGACCTGCGTCCTTGTTCATGAAAATTCCCAGTCCCACAACACCACTAATGAGAATACAGACTTTAATATCCATGCCTGTGAGTACATTAAGACCCAGTGCTGCGCCCCCCATGTTTCCAATGTTGAATGCAAGGCCGCCAAGAGCAACGAGTACCGCTACAAAGTGTCCCAGTCCGGGAACAATCTTGTTGGCGATATCCTGGCCACGCATACCTGAAACACCAATGATTCTCCAAACATTAACCTGTGCGCCTATGTCCAGTATGATAGATAGAAATATTACGAAGGCAAAGCTTGCCATGAACTGCTGCGTAAAGGTTGCTGTCTGTGTTAAAAAACCTGGTCCAATTGCGGATGTTGCCATGATGAATGCGGCGCCAAACAAAGCGCTCATATTACTTTTCGGTTTAACTGACTGCTTCACTTCTGATTCTTCAGAAACGATTATTCTTTCCTCTGCCATCTTGCATCCCCCTCTATTCGATTAACGGTTTCACCTCGATACCTTCACTTTTCAAACGCCTATGAATGGCGTCCACAAACTCAAGAGCCTTCTCATTGTCTCCGTGGACACAAATCGACTCCGCTCTAATTTGAATCTTCTCTCCAGTAATTGCTGTCGCAGTACCATGCTTGACCATTTCAACCACCTGGGCAATGGCTTTTTCCGTGTCATGAATGACAGCGCCCGGCTGACTTCTTGGCACAAGACTTCCATCCTTCTGATAGGCCCGGTCTGCAAAAACCTCACTGGCTGTCTTAAGGCCGATTGCCTCAGCACAGCTCAGCATTTTGCTGCCTGAAAGACCCATGAGTATGAGTTGGCTGTCCACCTCGTAAATTGCCTCAGCTATGGCCCGTGCCATTTTTTCATCTTTCGCAGCCATGTTGTACATCGCACCATGGGGCTTGACGTGCTGCATTACGCCACCTGCCGAACCGACAAAAGCCTTTAGGGCGCCAATCTGATACTTCACATAGTTTTTCAGTTCCACTTCTGACACTTGCATATTACGTCGACCAAAGCCCATCAAATCTGGAAATCCAGGATGACAGCCCATAGCGACTCCGTTTTCAACTGCTTTTCTTACCGTTTCAGCCATCACATTCGGATCTCCCGCGTGCCAGCCACAGGCAATATTGACTGAACTGACACGTTTTATGACTTCGTCGTCCATACCGATTTTGTAGTTGCCGAAACTCTCACCTAAGTCACTGTTTAAATCTATTCGCATAATAGCCCTCCTCGGTTATCTTATAATCGCAATTTATGTGCCAATTTAATACGTCTGAAAAATCAGGGTTTTCAGATAGTTTACCAGAAAAAAATGAGCGAAAACGCACACGACTGAGTGTTTTCGCTCACTTTTTTCAAGAATTGCTTTCCATTCGCCTTTTAATGGCAAACCGACTCATATTCAAAAGTTCAGCTGCCTTTGACTGATTCCCACCGCATATTTCCATGGCTCTTTCAATGCACTCCTGCTCAATTTCATCGATCATAGCCGGCAAGTCCAGAGCTTGTCCCCGATCCAGCTGCCGCAGATAGTCAAATTTGTCAAGAGATGCAGTATCTTCGCCCTGCAAAACAGGCAAGTCGCACAGATCAACCACGCCACCGCCATGAATGATGCACAGGCGTTCAATCAGGTTCCTGAGTTCTCGGATGTTGCCTGGCCAGCTATAGTGCTCCATATGGTCCTTGGCCTTTTGGGTAAACCCTTCCAGCTGGCTCCCGAATTTCAGATTATAAGCATGCATAAAGTGTCCGGCTAGAAGCATGATATCTTCCTGTCGGGCACGCAGAGGCGGCAGTTTAACAGGCACCACATTCAGCCTGTAGTAAAAATCTGCCCGGTAGAGACCCTTTTGGACCATACTCAAGAGGTCCCGGTTGGTTGCCGCTATGACACGTACCCGCACATCGATGGCTTCTGTTCCGCCAACGCGCTTGATTTTTTTATCTTCAAGGAAACGCAAGAGCTTGGCCTGCTGCTCAAGGGGAATTTCACCGACTTCATCCAGAAAAACAATTCCGCCATCTGCCATTTCAAGCAGACCCTTTTTGAGCTTTTCCGCACCCGTAAAAGCGCTCTTTTCATGCCCATAGAGCTCACTCTCAAAAAGCTCCTTTGGGATGGTCGCACAGTTGACCTTGACCATAGGAACATCCTGCAACTTACTTGCACTGTAGAGAAAATCAGCAATGAGCTCCTTACCTGTTCCCGTCTCTCCTGTTATCAGAACGGTCACATCGTCAAGCTGTGCCACCCGCCTGACATTTTCAAGAATTTGAATCATTTCACCACTTTGGGTGATGATCTTTGCCTGCGACTTGGCATTCGCCTCCTGAAAGAGGTGGACATTCCTGTTCATGACATAATGACTGAAGGCGCGCTCAATCTGAAGCTCTATCTCATCGAGATCGAAGGGCTTTGTAATATATTCAAAGGCACCTGTCTTCATAGCCTGAACGGCAGACTGAATATCTCCATATGCCGTTATGATAATGGTTTGTATTTCCTCATCTATTGCCTTTATCGTATCAATGAAGCGCAAACCATCACCGTCCTTGAGCCTGAGGTCAAGGAGGATGACCTGGGGTCTGAACTCCAAAATTGCTTTTTTTGCCACAGAAAGTGCCTCAACGGTTCGAACCTGATATCCCAAATCAGATAAACCGTCATCTAGAGAAGAGCGAATAGACTCTTCATCATCAATCACCATTACTCTTTTTATCATACGCTGCTCCCTGCCTTGAACCTGAGTATCACCACTGTTCCAACCTCCGGTGTGCTACTGAAGCGGATTTGCCCGCCGTTCTGCTGCACAAGCTCATGAACTATGGAAAGACCCAGTCCGATTCCTTCATTCTTTGTTGTATAAAAGGGGTCATATACTCTTTCTACATGGCTTGGTTCAATTCCTTTGCCATTGTCTTCAATCACAAGAGTCCCCATGTCACCGTCCAGACACCACTCACCCCGTATGCTTATCCGGCCCGTATCCGGTCCAACCGCATCAATGGCGTTCTTGATGAGATTGAGGAGTATCTGACGAAGCTGGTTGGGATCCATATAGAATGTGAGCGCCGGGTCCTCCAGTCTTGCGCTTATCTGAATCCCCTTCTGCTCAATTTCCACAGAGAGTAAATCCAGGGTATGGCCCAGAAGGGTTCCAACGTGCACGTTTTCAGGCTCACATACCGAAGACCGCGTGTAGCCCAGGAGTTCCGAAACCAGTTTGTTGATGCGGTCTATTTCACTGACAATACGGTCCAGTATGGCTATGTTCTTGGTCTCGATTTCATTTTGCAGTCTCTTCTTGAGAACCTGTACCGATGTCCGCATGCCCGTAAGGGGATTTCTCACTTCATGTGCGATGCCTGAAGCAAGCCTTCCAGCTGTTGCAAGACGTTCCAACCGCTGAAAGTGGAGTTCCATCTTCTTACGCTCCGTAACATCGGAAAAGCTGCATATATAGCCGCGCTCCTCAGCACCCTCTCCATGCATGACTGAAATCGTAAGATCCAGATACCTGCTGTCCGTTTGAAAGGGGCTTTTGAACTCGAGAATCTCGTCTTTGACCCCTTCGTTGTCCTGATAGGCTGTCGCCTTTTCCTTTAAGGCCTCAATGAGTATGCGTCCGTGACACACAGATGACGCATAGCGCTTGAGTATGGCTTCGGCATACGGATTTCTTGAAATGATCTCCATTCTGCTGTCAAAGGTTATGATGCCTTTTTCAATGCTGTTGAGGATGTTTTCATTGTATTTCTTCATTTCTGTCAGTTCGACAAGGGAGGCGTCCAGGTCGTCAAGCATCTGGTTGAATGCCTGACCCAGCTGACCAATCTCATCATGCCTCTTGAGGGTAATGCGCGCGCCGCGCTCCCCCTTGACCGTACAAAAACGCACAAGCCGCTTTACCGGATTTGTGATATTGGAGGCAATAAAAACCGTTATTTGCAATGACAATGTTAAAAATATGATTCCGGTGAGGAGATTATACTTGTATGATTCATAAAATGAAGAAAGAAGCCGCTCCTTTTCAGCAGTTATGACAAAGGTCCATTCCAACGGGGCATAGGCATAGTGACTGATTAGATACCGGCCTGTATCTGCATGCACAAAGGGGGTCCCGTCCTCATCTACATTCCCCAGTATATCCTCTTCTGAAAGCGCCGTATGATTGACAATAACTGCCCCGGATTCAAGGATGGCAATGTCCTCATCCATAACGTCCGAAATCATTTCTATCAGATTCAGCTTTGTGACCATGCCGCCGCGGGCGTCCCGTGCGTACCGGTCCATGATCCGCTCCATCTGAAGAATGGACTTGTCCATGCTTTCAAACTGATTGCTGATAATGAGATTGTAATCATTCTTGAAGGACGTCCCAAGGAGTACCAGCTGGGACACCAAAACCAGAATGACAAAGGGAACCAGAATTTTATTTTCTATTGTCCACTTCATGCCTTAGCCCTCCCCGCCCTGATGCTGGAAATCCAAAAGACAGCTGAAGACGCCATGACACCATACATAGCAGGATTCACATCGAAAACCTTCTGACTCCCGGGACGCATGAGAATGAGCACCCCCATGACAAGGAGTCCTGCCCCCATACTCATGGCTGCACTCTTCCCATTTGCACGCTTGAGTAACATCCCACCATAGAGCGGTACAAGAAAGGCAACCGAGAATACGCCCCATACATAGGACCCGTATACAAGCAAGGTTGAAGGTGGTGAAATTGCAAGAACGAGAGAAATACTGCCTGCAATGAAGACGACAACCCGGCTGATGAAAATAAGGGCTTCATCCGAATAGGTCCGCCTGGTCAAGATGCCGAAAATATCATAAACAAAGCTGCTGGAAACGACCAGAAGCTGAGAATTGGCCGTAGAGATGGCTGCAGCCATTAGGGCCACAAGCGCGATCCCGCCCACAACCGTCGGGAATTTCATGTGAAAGATATAGGGGAAAACCTGATCAATAGACTCTATGGCACCCAGGGAACCTGTCAAAACCCGACTTCCAAGGCCAATGACAATCAAACACGCATAGACGACAGCGAGAATCACCATAGACTTCTTTATCATGTCCTGAGCGGTTTTATCATCCTTTGCCGCAATGATTCTAACCGTGTATTGGGGATTGGATGCAAGACCGAGTCCCCATCCAAAAAAAGCCGATATGAGGCTGAGAACAGGCATGCTGCCCCCAGCGGTTGCACTGAGCAGGGTTCCCTTTTCAGTGAAATAGGCGTAGCCCTCTATGCCGTAACCCTCGACAGAGGCCGCCATTCGGTGCACATCGACAATGCCGCCTGTACGGACCAGAACATAGGCCGCAGCAATGATAATCCCCACAGAGATAATGATACTGTTGAACCCGTCACTTTTGGATATGGAAAAAAGACCACCAAAGGTCGTATAAAGCACAAAAACATAAACCAGCAAAATGGACATGGTGTAGGAGATGTCGAGAAACTCACTGACGACAAGTCCAAAACCGCGGATTTGAATGACAATATATAAGATGAAATTGATCATAACGATGAAGCCACCCACCAGCTGGAGGGGCCTTGACCTATAACGGATGAAAAAATATTCCGGAATGGTCACTGCACCGCTTGCTCTGAGTTTGGGTGTGATTCTGATGAGCAGGTAGGCGCCGATGAACCAGGGAATGACAGAATAGAGTACCGAGGCATAGCCATAGGTGTAGAGGGCCCCCGAAAGCCCCTGCATGGAAGCAGCGCTAAACCATGTGGCGACAAATGTGGATATGCAGGCGAAGAGCCCCATTTTCCTTCCACCTGAGAAAAAGTCATCTATGGTTTCAATTTCCTTGTAACCCGATTTACCAAAATAGAGCAGGATCATCGAGTAAAAAAAGAAGATCATCAAGAACAGATATGATTTCGGCATGGTATCCTCCAGACATTGATTTATCCCATTATATAATGAATTTCTTATGGATTATCAACGCAATTTCCATGCCAAACATAAAAAGACCTGAATCCATTCGGCTCAGGTCTTTCTTGTCATCTAGTGAATATTTCCGGCTGTCGATTCATACGACATGGTATTGACCGGTTTTATTGTTGCGCCGTCATAAGTGAATACCTTCCAGAGCGTCCCTGGTTGATTTGGCACATTGAAAACTTTTGCGGCGCCATCGCCAATATAGACTTCCACGGTCGCATTTGACTCTCCAAGTGCGCGCGAATCTGACGACTCCTTGTTGATGTAATCATGGACCAGGTATGTGTACACGCCATTTGAAGTTCTTGTCAGTGTAATGGTTTCAGGACCACCGCCGTCTCTGTCATCCACATCAAGCTGCATGGAGCAAACATCACTTGAATATGTCTTTTCACTGTAATATATGTGTCCTGTACCACCATTTGCAAAGGAACCGCTCAGGTGTGCGTCAATATCTGCGGGTGTCATATTCCACCTCAGCACAATACGCACCTGACCCGCTTCCAGTTTGGGCGAGATTGCCACATCTGACAGCACATTCTCCTTACTGCTCATCATGGATGCGGAGAAGACCTTCGGTACAAAACCATCCTTTTTAGCTGTCAGAGTGTAGTAGCCCGGCGTCCCCTTGTAGCCATAGTTTCCGTCTTCATCCGTCGTGAGTGTTGCAACCACGGCACCACTTTGGGTATTGAGGCCCTGTCTGAGCTCCAGAATAACACCCGGCATAAATTCACCCGTGACCGCGTTGACCACATATCCGGAAATTGCGCCATGTGCCGTGCCTGCCGGAACCTGCATAATGGTTTCAATGTAGGTTGTCACACCTGCTGTACTCTCAACATTTGAATAGTTTGCACCAATAAAGCCCGTCTTGGAAATACTCAGATCATAGGTGCCCGGTGCAGCCGTAAAGCTGTAGCTTCCTTCTGCATTCGTCTGTGCACTTGTAACCACTTGCCCATTTTGCGTCAAATTGACCGTTACGCCTGCTACAGGCACTTCACCGTCATAGCTAAGCACAGTTCCTTCGAGCACCCCTTGACCGCTTGTTGGTACGTTGGTTGCAGCCCCCGGTCTTTCAACGATAAACTCAATCCAGTCGAGCTTGTCGTAATGTCCCGTTCCCCAGCCATATGGGTTCATAAGATACCTTACGAAGAACTCATCTAGGGTCTTGCTCGTAAATGTCATTGTATTGCCATCAGAAGTGATGGTCACTTGGCCAGTCGCTGTATTATAGACAAACTCCTCCTCCACCCACTTGTCGAGTGTGAGTGGTGTTGTTCCATACTGCGATGCAGGCAGTGTACTCAGGGTCTGTCCCGGTGCAGCATAAAGTCCCAAATTGGTTTGTGTCACACCACCTGGATATCGACCTGGCTCATATGTGAAGTTCAGATGCTGGAAGGAGAAAAGCCCCAGTGCATCTGCACTGTTGGTCGTGAACGCGTCAGTCACCACTTCCTCAACAGCCGCCCATGGTCTGTAGGTATCACTTGCCCCATGGGCAAATGTTCTGCGTTTGATTTTGAAAATATCGCCGCTTCGAATTGGAATACCCTTTGACATGAGAATCGGCGGATTGTCCACCTGATCACACGGCAGTGTCAACTCGCCATTTGCAACCGTAACACGGCTGTAGGCTTCTCCGTTATTGTCATAAACATACCAGAAATCCGAGTTGAGCGAACTGCCCTCAAAATCCTCACGGACATAATAAACCTGGCCTGTTGTACTTGGATTCACCACATCAGCGCCGGTATTGTCTTCAATAAGGCTGTCTGCACCTGGTCCGATCACCTTGAACTCTATCCAGTCCATTTCGTCGTATTGTCCTGTATACCAGCCACCCGGATTCATCTGGAATCTGACGAAATCGTACTCAAGAGGGCGCCCTTCAAAAGTCATGGTTTCCCCGCCACTTGTAATGCTGACATCGCCGGTTACTGTATCGTAGATAAACGTCTCGTCCACCCACTCATCCAGTGTACTTCGTGTTATGCCGTAGTTTGCTTCAGCCACCAGGTTTGCCTTCGTAAAACCATCAAGTCTGGCATACCCAATATTTCCTTTTACAGTATTTTCAGGATACCTGCCGACATCATAATTGAAATACAAATGCTGGAACATCCACAATATGTGGTTCTGTCGATTACGATCCGTATTCCAGCTATTGTCGACCTCTTCAGTTACATACATTCCAGGCGCAAACTTATCGTGCTCCGGATGTGCATATGTACGTCGTGTAATAACAAGCTGATCCCCCATGGAAATCGGAATGCCTTTTGACATGAGCGTCGGATAGTTATCCCTTTCAGTCGCGGAAAGTCTCAGGATTCCGTTCGTCACCCCTACCTTGTCCATTGCCGACCCGTCTTTGTCAATGACCGTCCAAAAGCTGCTGTCAAAGCTGTTGAAATCATCTCTGTGACTATACTTCACACCATCTTCAGCATAGACACCCGGCTGAACTGACAACATGCCTGCAATCAGACAGAGTATCATCAGCCAGCTGAATTTTCTGTATCGTCCCGAATTCACTGTAACGCCTCCTTTTCTGCTTTATTGCCCTTTAAAAACATATATACTCTCTATCAAGGTCTATACCCATGCGAGGTAAAGAAATAGCATTAAAACTTCGTTAAACTGGGTATCTATAGACAAGTGGGTATATTCAGGTAAAATTAATATATAATTAGGTCTAGTTACATCTACTGGATGTCTTTACGGACGATGGCTTTGATATCACCGTTTTGGAGTAATCCATTCCATAGAATTTCATTTCAACAAATCACACGGCATGTCTTGTTTAGGAGGAACAGCTCATGAAAATGCTGGATAACTTACCACTCAAATTTAAGGTAAAATGGATTCTTGTATGGCTGAAAACCACCCTTTTCGCCATAATCCTGATAACTTTGTCCCTTGGAATCGGTGCCCTTTTCGGCGCTGAAATCAGTGCAGCGGCACTCATGCCCTACATTTTCGTACCCTTTCTTAATCTCTTTGTCGTTTTAATGGGTTTTCTCGGTGGGAAACACATTTTTTCCGTGACCGAGCCTGCCCTGCTGGCATCCGGATTCATTTCGGGACTCATTGCATGTCTGGACTATGCGGGATGGGAAGCCCTCGCGGCAGCCTATATTGTATTTTTGATGGCCCTTCCAGCCTTTGTAGTAGGTATAGTCATACAAGTCATTGCCTACATGCGCAGGGAAAAGACACCCCTTGGCGCACAGACACAGAAAAAACTTTGGCAATCCTATTTGATTGTCCTTCTGGTTACCATGGCCATTACCCCTTTCACACTTGATTTTGACCAGAAACCGGCTTACGACGATGCCGTTCCAGAAGATTACAATGCAATTCCCCTTGATGACACACTGAAAAGCGCAATCTATAAGACTGGGACCGCTGACTACGATTTTACAGTTACAGTGACTGTTGATGAAGTCACATGGACATCTTCTGACTATGATGAAAACTACGAACCCATCAACGTTACATCGCAGTCTCGTAAAATGAACGATGGTGAACTTCACGACCTCGAAAAATTTGTTTTCGAGAAAACGGACTTCCTTTATGAGGCGGATGATCTTTCAACCGAGAGCGACATCATGGACGCCGACGGCGCAACCATCACACTGGAATTTGAAAATGCTACCATCAGCAAGGGCGGCTATTATCCTTACGATAACCTATCCTTTAAAAAGCTGAGTGATTATATCCGCGCCATGTGCACGGAACCGGAAAATCGCAATCCGTCTTACGCAGAAAAAATTGATGCCCTTTCACATCCTGACGAAAAGTCCATTCTTTATATCCTGCAGGGCACGGTTTCAGGGATAAAGGGCATTGAAAAGGACGCCCTAGAGATCATTCCTACCTACGATGAGTGGTCCTTCGATTCAGACAAGCAAATCTATTCAACGCATGTCGAGTTCGAATCAAGCTATGAAAATGGGGCGGGCTTTGTCGACGGTACGCTCACATACGATCTAAAAACGCATGCGCTTAAGTTCAAACGAAGCCTGAAGTCCATGCTTCCCGGTCAAAGTCAGGATCGTGAAGGCTTTGAGGATATGACCCAAAACCTGGTAGACGCTCTAAATGCAGTAGAGGTTCTTGACTAAAATAGCCAAAATTAAGGAGGCACTATGAAATATTGTGGACTATGCGGCGCACCCCATGAGGAGGGTGCGAAATTCTGTGGGGAATGCGGTGCACCCATTGGGGACTCGAGTGCATCATCTATACGTGAAAACACAGCGGATACCGCACAAAACATCCAAACTGACACTGAGCCCAAAACCGAAAGCCCGGCTGATCCGGCGCCATACAAAGGCAGTCAGTATATCCAACCCGGATTTTCCGATAGGGCAAACGACCCCACCATCGCACAAATGCGAAAACTGACTGTTAATGTGCCACTCCGCGTTGGCGTGTTTTTTTCCTTGGTTGCATTTTTAGGCATGCTTGCCATCTGGTACTTCGGCGAAGGCGGTTTCACAGTGAAAGGTCTGATCATCTCTCTTAAAGTAGGCATTATACCCTTCTTGCTGAGTATCCCCTTTCACATTGCAGCCCGGCTCGATAAGGAATGGGAAGGAACCATCAGCAAGAGTAAGACCAAGGTGGAGTACCACCCAAAAGCCGATGACGAGTGCGAGCGCAACCCCCGTAAGACAGAGAAATATATTGTTAAAGTCAAGCTCGGCAAACTCAGGTCTAAGAAACTGGTTTTCCATGACTATCAGACGCTGAACTACTACCGTCCTGGAAACCGGGTAAAGCACCACAGGAACAACAAATTCCCTGAGAAATTCGATAAGAACCAGGATGAAGAGCTCAGATGCATCCACTGCTTTACTGCAAATGATAAAGGCCGCCGTTTATGCAAGGAGTGCAACGTCGCCTTAATGAAATAGTCCTTTAAAGAAACAAGAATCAACCAAAAGCGCCGTGTACGAATCAAATCATTCGCACACGGCGCTTATTTCATGTCTACTTGACTTCTTTTTTTATAACAGCAGTTAACCCTGCGCTTGCAACAGGATAATTCTATGTAAAGTCTGTTCAGCTTGTGTAAACTCCATCCAGACTTAACATAGCTTTCATATAATGTGCTTGAGGAGATTCCCGTCCATTTGCTTGAGAAAGGAAAACACATGCGATTTCTCATAAGCCTTTACCAAATAAGCAAGCTTGCTGAACCGGCGCTGATGATCAATCAGCTTGACCAGCTCGACTTCGACAAACATATCGATGGCATTGAAATCAATGCCGATCTTGAAAACCCCACTGAGGTCCAGCGTCTTTTTGACTACGGTCACCTGCTTAAGGAAAAGAGAAAAGTGCTTCAGATTCATGCGCCACACGGTTTTAGTCAGCTATTTAACGACACCCAGAAATTGACCGAGTATCTTGCTGTTTACAGTAGACTTTCCAATCAGCTTGATACCCCACTCTCAATTACCATCCACCCCGTAGAATCTGCCGATAAGGAAATTTCCAGATACCAGACACTCAAGCTTATCACACGCATTAACAGCATATGTCGACTCAATGACTACCGGCTGAAATTCACACTGGAAAATCTAAATCTGAACAGGCACAGACTCGATACAGAGGGGTATTGAACCCATTGTGAAGCAATCGCCTGTAGGATTTTGCTGGGATATTGGACATGAAGTCTATGAAAACAAGTGTACTTATACCCTGAAACCAGGTATGGAAGTCTGGCTTTCCAATGTACACATCCATGATATCGCATCAAGCGACCACTATCCATTCCGGTACGGCCGAACGGATTATATTCAGGCACTTTCCTATCTCATGAGCATTAAATATGATGGCTCTGTCGTTGTCGAAATCAATACAGATCACCTTCTTGGAGAAAACTGGACCCATAAGTATATGGACTACATCTCACAGGTCTATTTGCTTGCAGACGCTCACGCATCCATGCTCAAGAAATCGGCTCAAGCCGTCTAAGCCATGCTAAACGCATATTTTCACCATTCAAGTCTTCCGATTTGTCCTATTCATCCATGAGGATTGCACGTACAGGTGACGCGTCAAGTCCTTTCAGCTTCAGTGGCAGGGCCACGAGCCTATACCGGCCTTCGGGCACATCTTTCAGACGCAGGCCCTCAAGAATGAAAATGCCCGCTTCAAAGAGCTGGTGATGCGTACTGTGGTCCGGCTGGCTCCGTTCAATGCCAAGGGCATCTGTCCCGACACCTCTGACACCGCACTCAGCCAAATACTTTGCGCCCGACGTGTCCAAGTAGACAAAATCGAGACTGAAAGCGTCATCCAGGGAATTGCGTGTCTTGAAGAGCACAATATCCGATGCGTCGATATTCAGGGGTTCTAGGTCATGCCAGCTGATTGCCCCCTCGATATGCGTCAGGTCTACAACTCTGCATGGGGCAATAAGATTCTCAAGGGGCATTGTTTCAATGGATGCCCCCTCGGCAACCATATGCAGCGGTGCGTCCAGATGGGTTCCCGTATGGACATCAAGGGTGATTTTCGATTCACGCACGCCACCCTGTCCGTGGTCTCTAGTCACTTCAAACACGGGCTTCTTTTCTGGCTTGTCCTTATAAACAAACATACTTTCTTCTATGGTTTGAGAAATGTCATATATCATCGATTTACCTCCTAAAGTGAGTACCACTGGCGACCGTCTCTTGCCAGCAGCTCGTCTGCTTCCTTGGGTCCCTTGCTTCCCGGTGCATACATGCGCAGGTTCTGCTGAAGATTTTGGCACTCAGTCAGCATTTTTTCAACAAAGACCCACTCGTACCAGACCTCATCCCAACGTGTGAACAAATCGTGATTCCCACTGACAACTTCATGAATGAGTGTTTCATAAGCTTCTGGAGCACTGTAATCGATCATGCAGCTCTGGCAGAACTCCATTTCACGTGTCACAAGGGCCCGGGCTTCACCCGGCTTCTTCATATTGAACTTAAACCGCATGCCCTCCTGGGGATAGATTTCAATCACCATGACATTCTGAGGACACGTTGTGTAATTGCCCACATCAGGGCACTTGTAGACAATGGCGATTTCTGAAACCTTCTTTTCAAGACTCTTGCCTGTTCTCAGGTAAAAATCCACACCTTCCCATCTTGGAAGGTCCACCTTCAGCTTCATAGCGGCATAGGTTTCCGTACACGAATCCGGCGCAACACCTTTCTCTTCACGGTATGCCTTCACCTTGCCATCTCCAGAATACTGACCAATGATAACATCACGCTTCACATCTTCAATATAGAGGGCCTTGAGCACCTCGGTCTTGCTCTTGAGTATGTCCCTGCTGTCCAGCTTGCCAGAAGGCGTGAGGGCAACCAGAGAAAGCATCTGAAGCAAGTGACTCTGAATCATGTCACGAATGGCACCTGCCTGATCATAGTACTCTGCCCTCTCCAGAACCCCAACGGATTCTGCGACGGTAATCTGGATGTGATCGATATAGTCCTTGTTCCAGCTTGCCTCGTAAATCATATTGCTGAAACGCAGCATCATGATATTTTGAATCATTTCCTTGCCCAAATAGTGATCCATTCTGTATATTTGGTCTTCGACAACATACTGCGATAGATGCTCATTGATTTCCTTGGCAGTCTGCAGATTCTTGCCGAAGGGCTTTTCGAAAACAATTCTGTTGTTGAGGTTTCCGTGTTCAAGAAGACCAGCTGAAGACAGGTGCTCCACAATGGGCTTGAAAAACTGCGGGGCAGTTGCCAGATAGAATATGTTCACACTGTCCTTGTCACCATCAACCTGCTTTTTCAGTTCAACGTAATCCTCCAGCTTGGGAAACTCCAGCGAAAAGTATGTGAGCTTTTTGATAAACTCAAACCACTTCTTAACGTCCCGTGTTCCGCCGACATTGCTGATTAGAAAATCAAGGAATGCATCTTTATCATAAGGCCGCCTGCTGATGCAGATAATCTCCGTATCCGAAGGCAGCCTGTCCCTGCTAAAGAGTTCATAGAGCGCAGGATAGAGCTTTCTGATGCTCAAGTCCCCTGTCGCGCCAAATAGAAATATCTTCGTCAAGCTACTCACCGTCCTTGTGTATTTTATGGCCACCGAACTCATTTCGCATGGCTGCGAGCAGCTTATTGGAAAATCTGTTGTCCTGCTTGGATTCATAGCGCTTGAACAATGAGCTTGCAATCACATACGCCGGCAACTGAAGACGAAGCGCCTCTTCCACTGTCCAGAGACCCTCACCACTGGAGTCAACCTTGTCGATAATTCCGTCAAGTGTTGGATTTTTCTCAAGGGCATCTGTCGTCTTGTCCACCAGGTAACTTGAAATAATGGATCCGTTTTTCCATACCTTGGCCACCTTTGTCAGATTCAGTTCAAACTCGGATTTTTCAAGTATTTCGAAGCCTTCGGCGATTGCCTGCATCATGCCGTACTCAATGCCGTTGTGAATCATTTTCACATAATGGCCGCTGCCGTGGGGGCCCATGTAGTTCACGCCGTCAGGAACGCACACTGCTTGAAGAAGCTCGGCAATTTCATCATAATCCGATTTTTCGCCGCCGACCATCATGCATGCGCCTTCTCTCGCCCCTTGCTGTCCACCGCTTGTTCCTATGTCCATATATCTGAATCCGCTTTCGAGCACATGTTCTGCACGAGACAGGGTATCCGTGTATCTGGAATTTCCACCATCGATAATCAGCGACCCCGGCTCAGCATAAGCGCAGATGTCATGCAGCATGTTGTCAACAGCATCCCCAGCGGGTATCATCATCCAGTAGACACCCTTTCTACCCAGCACCTGTGCCATTTCCTCAATCGTCTCCACACCTTCAAAGCCTTCCGCCATAAAAGCTTTGGTCTTTTCATAACTTCTATTGTAGACCACAACATCATAGCCACGGTCCTTCATATTCCTTGCCAGATTGCCGCCCATTTTTCCAAGTCCGATCATACCAATTTTCATATCATAGTCCTTTCCTAGCGTACCTATGCGCTGTATATTTTAACTCGGATTATGCATGAAATTCACTTTTTGAAGTCCTTGCTATTGTAATTTCATGCATAATTCGAGTTTAATCCTATTTACCCAATTCTACCATTAAGATTCTACAAGAATACAGTGTTCACAATCATTTTACAGAATAAATCGAGTTTGGATAAACTTTCCTGAGCCAAGTACACAAGACCTTTTCTCTATGGTATGATATTGCACAATAAAGGCGAAGTTCACCTGCACATGATCGCTGTCCACAGAAACCTTGACGGAATCCTTGATGGAAACTTTGACAAAATCCTTGAATGAATGGAGTGAAAACATGATAGTGCTTCTGCATATGGAAATAATCGAGGAGACCTATGGAGGCTATCTCCTTAAAATATCAGAACGTGACAGCACATCTGCAAAGGCACCTGCCCATGTGTTTTTCCACCCTGTAAGCAAAACCTTACAGTTTCAGTCTGTCACCCCTATCAGTGACTTTCTAAAGGAAAATGAGTACCAGTTCAGAAAACTCCTCCACAATAAGAAAGCTGAAACCTATCATATTGGATTCACCCTGGACTTTTCCATTATTCCCAAGAAAGACATTGCCAAATTCAATGACAAAGGCAATACTGTCGTCACCGATTCGGGCACCGTCTATGTCATAAAAAGCGGCCGCGAAGACCTGCTAGAAATCTACACGGATGGCAGCTTTGACGAACTGTCTGAAACCGGGGCCTGCGGCTACGCCATTGTCAAAGACGGGGCCATTCTTTCAGAACACTACACCCACTACCCCTCCATGAGTTCTTCCCACCTGGAGCTCATGGCTGTCATAAGTGCCCTTGAAGAGGTGCAGACCACTGCACTGCGCATCTATACCGATTCGCAATATGTGAGAAAGGGCATTACGGAGTGGATCTGGCATTGGCATGCCAATGGCTTCATGACTGCCAATGGTACCAAGGCAAAAAACATCGATGACTGGAACCGCCTTGACCACCTCATTTCTGACCGGTACATTGAGTGGGTCTGGCTCAAGGCCCATCGTGACAACCAGCTCCACAACCATGTGGACCGGCGTGTTCGCGCTAAGGCAAAGGGCATGCTTTAAACCCGTTTCCGAGGACCTTGTCAATCTGAATATTAGCAACTTAAAAACCACAGTACAGGGATTTTATCCTGGTCCTGTGGTTTTTTTCATTCCTGCATATATTAGTAAATTATTGGTATAGATAGAGTAATGATTTTAAGAACTGAATCACAAAATCGGAGGAATAGAATGATAAAAAAAATGTCTTTGATTTTTATTTTGATGGCCTTCTTCCTAACGGCATGTTCAGCCCCGGCCACACCATCAGAAGACACCGCACCTGTCCCAGAGAAAAGTACTTCGCCCAAAACGGCAATTCCCTTAAGAATTACCTGGAAGACCTATTCGGGACGCGGTGAAACGGTTCAGAATATTGTTGGCACCTTTAACCAAACTCAAACAGATTATGAAATACAGCTGATCAGCGGCGATGAGGATTTAGAGGCTGTCATAAAAAGCTTCGAGCAAGCACAGGCAGATATCTATGTCCTTCCCTACAGGTTTGTAAAAGAGCTTGGACCTACAGGTTATCTGAAACAGCTGGATTCGAGTCAGCTTGAGAACATGTCTTCCGACCTCATGGAGCTGGCAATGGACGGTGACAGACTCTACGGCTTTCCTTGGGTCAGCCACTCCACTGCCCTGCTCTATAACAAGGACCTTGTCGAGACAGCTGGTATTGATCCAGAGTCCATCATCGACAGAAGCAGCTTTCTAAACGCCCTGGACCGCATCGAAGCAACAACGGATGCCAGCGGAATCGGACTCGTTGGCGCCGATCACCATGATCTTTCATGGATGGTCAATCAATTCATCTATGGCAGCGGTGGACAACTGGAGTCAGAAGGAAAAGTGGCAATCCTTTCAGATGCGTCAATTGGGGGACTCACCTACTACATCCGTGACCTTGGAGGCCACGCGCAACCGACCTGGCATGAAGATACAGGTATTGAAGTCATGGACCTGTTCAGAAATGAAAAAGTCGCCTTTGAAATACAGGGTCTGTGGGGCGTTACAGATATCGCCAAATCCGGTGCGCCTTTTGAAGTTGGCATTCTGCCCCTATCCGCCATCCAGGCAAGTGCAGAAGTCGGTCCGCTCATGCTGACCATCAGAGCCAACCTGCCGGAAGAAAAGATGACAGCCGCGGAGACATTTGTGAATTATATGGTATCAAAGGATGCCCAGGTAGCCATTCTGCACGGCGAATACAGTCCCGAACACGACGCTTACTATCCCTTTAGACTTCCAGTTCGAAGTGATGCTCTGGACATACATTTTTTAAGTCTCTTTCCCGACTTTGATGTTTTCATCAGCTCATATGCATCTCCAAGCATTGATGTTCCTTCACCCAAGTGGATGACAGTTAGAACCAGCATATATACAAAATACATCCATCAAATGGTCACAGGCCAACTTTCCATTTCACAAGGCGTTGAAAAAATACAAACAGAGGGCGCCGCACTCTATGAGGGGGAAAAATAATGTACAACTCAAAAATACTGATTGTTGAAGATTCTCAAATAGATCAGCTGATTATCCAGGACATCCTGAAGGATTTCAAATGCACTTCTGCGTCTGATGGGATCGAAGCCTTTGAAGTCCTTGAGCGCGAACCGGACATCCGCATGATCATCCTCGACTTGAACATGCCCAGGATGAACGGATTCGAAGTCCTCGAAAAGCTCAGACAGGATCCTGCCGAGTATGATGTCTCAGTAATCATTCTGACCAACTACGAGGAAATCGAAAATGAAATACGGGGGCTTGAACTCGGCGCAGTAGACTATATTCGCAAGCCGCTCAACTCCCAGTCTCTGCTTAAGCGCATTCAGGTGCATCTCAATCTCATTCGCGTAAGAAACGAAATCAAAGACTATAACCATCAGCTGGAGGAAAAGGTGCGCATACGGACCAAGGAACTGGAAAAGTCACGAGATGTAACCGTCAATGCCCTGCTTGGACTCCTCGAGGTAAGAGACCTTGAGTCCTCCAATCATACAAAGCGAACTCAGCTCATGATGCATGCCTTTGCCTCGCATTTGGCTGAAAAACCCAACTATGCAAAGCATTTGACACCAGAAATCATTAAGCGCCTCTACAAAACTGCACCCCTTCATGATATTGGTAAGGTCGGCATTCGTGACCAGATTCTTTTAAAGCCTGCCAGACTCACCCCAGAAGAGTACACCATTATGAAGGAACACGTTAAATTCGGCGTTGAAGCCCTCACCATGGAGCTTGGCTCAAAATATGCAGACGACTTTATCCGTACAGCTGTTGAACTGATTGGTGCCCATCACGAAAAATTTGACGGTACAGGTTATCCCAAAGGACTGCACGGAGAAGATATCCCCCTTTCTGGCAGACTCATGGCCATCATCGATGTTTACGATGCACTCACCAGCAAGCGGTGTTATAAGGAGGCATTCGACTTCAGCCTTGCTCGACAAATCCTTATCGATGAAAAAGGAAAGCACTTCGACCCCCATCTGGTCGATGCCTTCCTTGAAATAGAAGATGAAATCATCGCTATTGCAATAGAGTACAAATCTAGAAAGTAGGCCCCTATGACCAGAAGAATATTATACATTTTATGTCTGTTGATTCTTCTCACAAACGGCATCGCCAGTGCGGACAGTCTTGATTTTACAGAGGCTGAACAGAACTTCATAAGAGCACATCCAGAAATCAAGGTAGGCGTGGACCCCCACTTTCTCCCCTTCGAATTCATCGATACGGACGGCTCCTACAAGGGCATTGCTGCGGACTATCTCAAGCTTATTGAAGAGCGTACCGGCCTTAAGTTTGTCATCATGGAAGGCCTTACCTGGAGTGACGCCTACGAAATGGCTGTTGAGAAGAAGCTGGATATACTGCCCTGTGTTTCGAAAACCGAAACGCGACAGCTTTACTTCGACTTTTCAGACGGCTACTATCAGTTCGAACGCGTCATCGTCATGCAAAACGCTGTCAATGACACAACGGGACTTTCCGACTTGCTCGGCAGTGCTGTCGCCGTTCAGTCCAACAGCTCTCATCACAGCTTCCTGAACCAGTATCCAGAAATCAACCTTCAGCTTTACACGACTGCAGAAGAAGCACTCTACGCCGTTTCAAAGGGCGAGGTTCCATATTATGTGGGAAACCTGGCGACGACAAGCTACCTGATCAACGAGCTGGGCATCAATGAAATGAAGTTTGTGACCCTTGATAGCGTGGAAAGAAACGAGCTCCACTTTGCCATTCGAAAAGACTGGCCTGAACTGACCAGTATTTTGAACAAGACCCTCGCCTCCATTACAGAAGAGGAGCGCATACATATCTACAACAAGTGGATTGGTGTTAAGGAATCAAAAGACTATACGGCACTTTTCAGAGCCATCGCGATTGTCAGCAGTGTCCTTATATTAACCGCTGCCGTATCGACCTACTGGATTACCAAGCTCCGCGGTGAAATCGAGAAAAGAAAACAGATTGAAGAATCCCTGCGCGTGGCAAAGCTCGAAGCCGAGCTGGCCAACGAGGTCAAGGGAAACTTCCTCGCCAGAATGTCCCATGAAATCCGGACGCCGCTCAATGCAATCACGGGGCTGAGTTATCTCATTCTCAACTCTGAACTGACGCATTCACAGCGTGCCCACATGGAGCGTATCAAATTTGCTTCAGAAACCATGCTGAGCATCATCAACGATATTCTTGATTTTTCAAAGCTTGAGGCTGGCAAGGTAGAAATTGAACATGAGCCTTTCGAGCTTGACGAAGTGGTCCGCAACACCATCAATATCGCAGGTCACAGAATCGCTGACAAAAACCTGAATCTGACACTCATCAAGAATCCCAACATTCCAAACTGTTTCTTCGGAGACAAGGTACGGCTGGGACAGATTCTGCTCAACCTCATGGTCAATGCCATAAAGTTCACAGAAAAGGGGGATGTGGTTCTTGAAATGGACTTATACGGTCACGAGCGTGATCAGTATCAGCTGGAGTTCAAGGTGTCCGATACTGGCATAGGCATGTCTAAAGACCACCTTGACCACCTCTTTGAACCCTTTACTCAGGAAGACGCTTCCATCACACGGCGGTTTGGAGGTACCGGTCTCGGACTTTCCATCGTCAAGAATCTGGTGGAGCTTATGAACGGGTCCATTTCTGTTGAAAGCACACCCTCCCAAGGAACGACCTTCACCATCAATATCCGTCTTCAGCTTGACGTTGAAAATGAGCGCCGTGTAAATGCCGGTTTTGAGTATATTAAGGACATTAAAACACTCATACTCAACAAAAACATGTCCAGCCTCAGTACCATGGTCGAGTACCTGAAGAGCTTCTCCATTAATCCGGAGTTCACTTCCTCTGAAGACCAATTTACAAATATCATTCAAAGCAACGAAAAGAAATTTCTCAAGCCCTATGACCTTATTATCGTTTTTGACGATTCCACAAGCCAAGGTTGTATGAAGCTCTTTGAAAAGCTGACCGGCAATACTGCTTTGAACCAGCTGCCAAAAGCCCTCTTTATTTTCAAGTACAGCAAGGAGCATCAGGCTGAGACACTGGGACCCAACCAATATGCAATGTACGAGCCCTACTTGCCATCCATGCTTTATAACGCCATATCCAGTCTCTTCAAAAACAAGCTCATGGCATCGCAAACAGAAAAGCTTGATCTGCGCAGTTCGGAAATCACCACACGCTATTCAGGGGACATACTCATAGTCGAAGACAATCAGACCAATGTCCTCATCGCATCTGAGCTTTTAAAAACGCTTGGCTTTGACATTCACACAGCAGCCAACGGGCAAATTGCCGTTGACATGTTTGAAGAGGGCGCCAGATTTGACCTTGTCCTCATGGACCTGCACATGCCAGTGCTCAACGGATACGAGGCTTCAAAACGCATAAGAAGCTACAGCGATCTGCCCATCATCGCCATGACTGCAGACGCCATAGCCGGCGTGAAAGAGAACTGTACCGCTGCCGGAATGAATGATTTCATCAGCAAGCCTTTTGACCCTGAGAAGTTCATCGCCAAAGTAAAATCTTACTTTTCAGCTGACTCGCCCATAAGTGATCCGATTGAAGACCTACCCGCTTCAGTTGAACCAGAGCCTGTCATAGACCGAAAGCTTGGTTTAAAGCTCATGGGCGGCAACGAAGCCCTCTATCAGCAGATTCTCATGGTTTTTGCAGAAGAAAACACCACAACACTGCCCCGCATTAAGGAGGCCTTATCTGAAAAAGATTACAAGACTGCCCGGAACATTCTTCACAAGCTAAAGAGCAGCGCAGGAAGCATAGGATCTGAGTCTGTCAGACTTCTTGCCGCCACACTTCAAGACCTTTGTGACGAAGAGGATACAGTCGGCATCGACAAACTGATTCATCCCTTTGAAGAGCAGTTCAGCGCCCTTTTAAAAGCGCTTCATACCGATTTGCAACAAGAGTCATAAGATAGACATAAAAAAGTGTTCACGCCTGTAGTCATGACGTGAACACTTTTTATGTTGCTGCTTTATAAGGCTCTTATAACAGACGCTTCATGCCTAAGAAGCTTTTCTTTTTTATCAATGCCACCAGCGTAGCCGGTCAGCTTACCGTCGGCGCCAACAACGCGGTGACAAGGAATGACAATGGAAATGGGATTGTGGCCTACTGCGCCGCCCACAGCTTGTGCAGACATGCGTGCCTTTCCCAGTCTTTCTGCAAGAATGCGTCCTATTTCTCCATAAGTGGTGGTCTCTCCGAGATCAATATCAAGAAGAATATCCCACACTGCCCTTCTAAAGGGGGTCCCTTGGGGTTTGAGGGGCAGGTCGAAGCTTGTCCGTTTTCCTTCTTCATACTCTGCAAGCTGCGTCTTCAGACTTTCAAAGACACCCGCCACAGGCCCCGGCACTTCATTTGGCCTATGATCTGCTTCGAGCCACAAGGCATGCTCAGGAATATCCGGAAAATACTTTTGTCCTTCAAACCAGAGTCCGAATAGATGACCATCCTCGAAGATTCCAGCAACAAGGTTGCCCCATCTGCCCCTTACTTTTCCATAATATCTGTTCATCATGACTTTTCCTCCAGTGGCTTTGAAAGTCTTTTCCAAAGGTCAATCGTCAAATAGCTTCTATAGGGTTCGAAGGCGCTCGCATAGCCATTGGCGGCCTTCTCATATTTTTTATTCAACACGTATTTTGAAGAGACGTTGTCACTTGAAAGCAGGTTTCCAGTCTCATCCTCCAGCAAGTCAAAGAGCGCCTGCTTGACGCCGAGGTCTGTTACGGGAAATGCGTCTGGCCAGCTCAACGCCCGCATAGAAAGGTACTCTGCCGTCCAGCTGCCTATGCCCTTGATTTCCATGACATCTGACTTGAATCCCTCAATGTCCTGAAATCGCGAAAGACTCAGGCTACCGTCATCTATCCTCTTGGAAAGGGTCAGCAGGGTTTGCGTGCGGCTTCGGATGATCCCGAGCTCTCCGAAATCATCAAAAATGCTTGGCTCCAGTACTGCGATTTCCTTTGGACGCGGAAAATGTCTATGGACTTCAGGCCATGGTGTTGTACTGGCTTGTCCGAACTTGTCGGCCAGTCTTCCGGTTAATGTCGTAGCGGCCTTGACGGTTATCTGCTGTCCCAAAATGGCCCTGCAGCTCATTTCAAATGCATCAAAGCATCCTGGAAGACGTGTGCTCCGCCTTATGCCCTCCGGCAATGCCATTGGGTCAAAGTCCAAATCAAAGACCCTTCTGATTTTCGTGACGACTTCAAAAATGACCCGTTCAAGCGATGGACTCACCCTGAGAACTGCACAGTTTTCTGAGGGCTTTGGAATGAGCTCCAGCCATCCAATATAGGTTTGGTTGGCATCTTCTACTTGAACACTCCTTCTGTAAACGCCTGCACCTGTTACTGTCTCAACATGGGGAATCGCACGTATTCTTAGAAAATCCATCATGCCCTGCCAGTCATAGGGTGGCCGGTAGGCTAGTTTAAGCTCAACACACGCCATATCCTCATTCTTTTCTGCAAATACTGACACTCTTCTGGCAGTTTTTCGAATTCCATTTGGTGTGAGCTTATAGTGCTTGCGCACGGCTGCATTGAACCGGGACTGACTCCCAAATCCACAATTGAGCGCTATTTCACCAATGGGCAGGGTGGTATCTGTAAGCAGAAGCTTGGCCTTTAGAAGACGCCGTGTCATCATGTAGTTCTGAGGGCTTGTTCCAATCTGCGTCTTGAACACGCGCGAAATATGTCGCGCACTTACGCCAAGGGCATCTGCACATGCGCCAATCAGGCCCGGTGCGAATTTATGTTCTTCAAAATATGCCATTGCAAGGCGTAAGAGCAGTTTCCCCTGCTCAAACTCAGAGTAGCCAGGCGCCATTTCAGGCCGGCAGCGCAGGCAAGGTCTGTACCCCCTTGATTCTGCTTCTTCAGCCGAACCATAAAAGGCACAGTTCTCTGATTTAGGCGCAGGTACCCTGCATACCGGTCTGCAGTATATGCCTGTCGTTTTCACTGCTGTATAAAACACGCCATCGAAACGTGCATCCTTTGATTTGATGATTTTATAACATGTATCGTGGTCCAGCTTCATTTAATCACCTGCCTTGTTGCTACAAGTATATCAGAATAAGGTCGACATTTTTTCTCGTTTTCGGACATGAAGACGAGAACAGCTATAAAGTGATGTCTAATAAAAAAGAACCTGCTTGGCAGGCTCTTTGTAAGTCGATAAACGCTTGGAATCAGTGGGGAGTCTTATTCATCAGTACAAAATTGAAATACTCCTCTTTGGCTTTATGCTGGAGCTTCCTGAGCATCTCATACAAGGTTCTGCTGTGCTCCAAAAGCGTCAGATAAATAATATCATCTTCTTCACATCTCAGTTCACAGCTCAAAATGTCCATGACCTCATCAATGGGAAGCGCCTTGCGATAAGGCCGGTCTTCACACAGGGCCGTAAACACATCGGAATAGGCAATCAGACTGATTTCAAGGTTGAGATTATCCGCACTCGGTTTTCTTGGATAACCGGAAAGATCCGATCTTTCATGGTGGCTGCCAGCCCAAAGTGCGATTTCCGAAAGTCCGCTGATATTCTTTAGAATCTGGAATGTATAGTAAGGATGCGCCTTCATCATATTGAACTCGTCTGTCGTCAGACAGGCTTTTTTCGTAATGATTTCTGTCGGTACAGCCAGCTTGCCAATGTCATGAAGATAACCGGCAATTTTGACTTCATTACACCGCGCCGCAGGCAACCCCAGGTACTGGGCCAGATGATAGGCCGTATAAGCTACTCCAATGGAATGACTCGCAGTAAACTCGCATTTGTAATCGATGACCTTGCTCAAGGTATGGACGAGTTCTTCAAGGGACTCTCGGTCATTCTGCTGAGAAATCAACTCCATGTTCACCTTGGACAGTATTTCATCCATATTCAGGTCTTCAATGTCAAACCAGAAAAGTTCTTTTTTAGAGAGCTCTAGAAAATGGGTTACGAGTATGGGATCAAACAAGGAGCCGCTGTATTCCTTAATTTTCTCCGAAATGCCCTCGCGCTGATTCAGTGCCAGCACATCTGGCTTAAGCAATATTTCCACCCTGTCTGCAAGATGAAGCACATAGGCTTCTGGTGGAACTTGACCACTTCCCGCCATTTTATCGTACCGTACATGATGGTACATCAATATGTCTTTGATTGTGCCAAAAGCCTTATAGGATGACAGCATGCTCGCTCCAAGTTGCTCGTGAGGGTGTGGATTGTGCACATCCAAAACTGCAAGCGATTCCGCGTCTTCTACCGTCAAGGCGCCTATGTCGTGCAGTGCTGCAGCAACAACCAGGTTGGCCATGGACTTTTCTGACAGGCCACACTGCATGCCAATATGGTAGGCAATAATCGCCGTTCTTCTATGATGGTTTTTCAAAATCGGATTGACAATCTCGACCGCCTTGATAAAAGCGTGCATGATTTCTTCCATTTTCACATCTTTAAGCACGATACATCCCCCCAAACCATTCGTTTCGCAATCATGCTTATCAACAAATACTTAAGACCTATTTTATACCAAGGTCGTAGTAGGGCGCAAGTCCTATTGATGCAAATTTATTTCTGAACAGCCTGGCGCCCTCATCCTATATCGAATACAGGAAGTCCACCCACCTACCAAGTTCTCAGCCTTAGCTGAAGGTAGAAGACCGCATGTCTTATCTTTTTCAGATTTGATTTTTCAACCGCTTTAAAATGACGCTTTATGGCACCCTTCACCTGCATATTGCACATTTTCATGATCTCGGCGTTCTCAGAGACGTCATGATATGCACCAATTGCCTTATGCAGGGTATTGATTGCCTTGTAATCTGACGGGCTGCACTCTAGCATGCCAGCTTCGACCATATACTTGACCTTCTTACCGGCCACACGCAGGGCATGCAGTTTCATCCCATTTTCAAAATCCACGTTTCCCAGACAGGCAAAATAATCACGTATATGATTTGAGGGTGAAAATACAAGCTCTTCATGATTTGAAAGTTCAGCAAGGTCACTGAGCATTTTAGGGAGCTTACGCGCCAGTTTTCTGTAGGCGGCATCTTTCAGGACTGAAATTTTCTTATTTTCAACCCCCACAGCCACCAGCATGTCCTCAAACACATCCAGTTTTCTTGGCAGCTCAAGGAGCCTGAAAACCGCTTCCAGTCTTTTATCGAGCGCGCCCTTCTCCGCGCAGAGTTCGAGGAGCGATCTCAGGGTTCGAATCCTCACACGTAGCATATGAACGTCTTCAGAACACAGCACCGTCCCTGAATGCATAATTTCCGCCACAAGTTGATTGTAAAGCTCCATTGGCGGCTTCCCAGAATAGGCCATCTTGAATGGACCTGCCTCGAGAACCTGAAGCCTGATTATTTCTGCTGGCTTGATTCCATCTTCAAAAACATCCCGGTGGGCAAGCGTATCACTGTCTTTTACAAGTTCTTCATACGCGCTGCCAATGCGACCTTTGCTACTGTGCTTATGGATGGCTGAACAGACTGTCATCAGATGATTGATGCTCAGATCATTGAGAAACCGAGCCGCAAACGCAGCGCCTGTTTCACTATGCGGACCACCTTCCAAGCGCAGAAGCCTTCCAGCATCATGTAAAAGCAGGATAATTTCCGACAATTTCGGGTCGAGATTTCTCTCGCGTGCCAAGTCGAGTCCATAATCCCTAACACTGAAAGTATGGGTCTTGTCATAATCCGCCTCCGGGTACTTTTCAGTTTCTGCTTCAACAAGCATCTGAACCCGCTTGAGAATCTTTTCTGCTATAACCGATTCCACAGCTACTTTCTCCACATCTTTCACTCCATTCGCCTCCAACCGCCGAGCCTAATTTCCCGCTTATTCTCTTTGTACCCGATTATGTTGGTTTTGCATAAATACTTATGAAATTGATTGCCTTGTTTTATACGCCCTTATTGAACTTCAAGCCTCGTTCTGATAGAATGAGTGCGAAAATAGTTTCGGCAAGACTTTTTCTTGCCATAATCGAATAATGAGCATATTTGGTTCTCAAATCAAGAGATAATAGGGAATGAGGTGAAAACCCTCAGCAGCCCCCGTTACTGTAAAGGTGAACGAACTCCCGATAACCACTGCGACACCAGTCGTGGGAAGGTGGGATACTAGGACGATGCCTGAGCCAGGAGACCTGCCAACTATGGGATATGACGATCTTCGGGGCGAAGGTTAAGCGCATACAAGGAGTCACACCTTAGACATAGGCCTTCATCCTGTTTTAAGAATCTTTCGTAAAACGTAGTCGTTTTGGTCATATGTTCTAAAAAGTTCAACTCCACAGTAATGCATATAAACCAGCCAGAGGGCTGGTTTTTTTATTTTGTTCGATTGGATAATGTACGGTGAAATATGGGGGCACCGATACAGACCACAAACATCTATGTTTTTTATTTGAAAGGGGACTGAACACATGAAAAAGCGCATTGCTTTTCTACTTGCATGCCTTCTGATGTTTGCAAGTGTTTCACCAGCATTTGCAGAGAGCATCCGCGTACGCGTAGAGGGCCTGTCAAAGACGCACTACGATGAAATCTATGAACTAACCGATGAGGACACAACAGCTGAAGACATCCTAGATCACTCAGTCAATGTTTCTTCTGCTGGAGCAATAACTTATACTACAGGAGATTACGGCAGATACATTTCAGACATGTATGGCGATGGCATGCCAATGATGTACACAAAGGATGATGGTGTCTATGTGGCGCTCAACACAGGTCTGACTTCTACACCAGACCTTATCGAAGACGAGCTTCTAATCCATATGGCACCTTCTGATGACTGGAATCTATACGTTCCCGATCTGGATATCGAAGCAGATGGCAATGACGTAACCCTGCATCTTGAAGGAACGGCATACCCAGGTACCTTTGATATTGCAGACGCTACCCTAATCATTTCAGGCGATGATCCTTCCTTTTCACCGATCACACTGACAACTGACGCGAATGGTGAAGCAGAAACAAGCCTTGACCTCGGTGTTTACACAGTCGCTGTTTCCAAGGAATCCGAATACGGACCGCGCCTTTTGAGAGCTGACCTTGAAATAGACACTAAGACGGCAAATGCAGTCATTGGTCACATTCGAAACGACCTCTACGACAATACACGTTCAGACCACTACGTGATTGGCGCCTACAATCAGCTGGATGCGCTGGACTATGACGATGATGCACGCAGAACCCTAAAAGAAACTTACGCGGACTTCGAGCCAACGGCAAATTATGGTTCAGAGTACCTTAAAGCCTTTGTGGCACTGACAGCAGCAGGTATTGACCCTACGAATGTCTATGGTCGAGACCTGGTCAGCCAATTTGCTGCCTTAAACCTTGAAGATGTGACCGGCTCAGTCAATCAGGCTGCTGCTGCCCTTCAAGCGGTCAATACACATAGTCTTTCAATAGACGCAAGCTCAGATGTCAATGAGGATGCACTTGTCCAGTACTTGCTCAGCATGCAGGGTGACAGTGGCGGCTGGGTCTACAGCGGCAAGGGAGATGGCTTTGACACAGGTGGACTTGTTGTAAGCGCTCTGGCACCTTACTACACTTCAAATGCAACAGTAAAGGCTGCGCTGGATAAGTTTGCAGACTACGTTTCAGACAACCAGCTTGCAAACGGCGGTGTCAGCGACTACGGCTTTGAGAGTGCTGCAACAACAGCGCAAGTCATTATGGGACTTTGCGCAATGGGCAATGACATCACAGACAGTAAATTCACATCGGACGACGACTTGACACTTTTAGACCATCTGCTCTCCTTCTACGACGCTGATGAAAAAAGGTTCTACTATGTCTACGATGGCAGCAAATATATGGATGAATCTTTCAGTACGCCTCAGGCCTTCTCTGCACTTGTTGCCTATCAGGCGCAGCAGAAATCTGACGCTGCGGTTCTTTTGCTTGACTTCAACAACGTTGACTACGTTATAGAAAAAGAAACACCTGCTTACGACACCGTCATCAGCAGCCTTATGGACAACTATTATGACAGCAAAGCCCTTCGTCCTGACGACTACTATGTTGACGGCGCTTATACGCTCATGGGCAAGCTTGATTACACAGAGGATGAAAGAACAGCCATTTTCAATGCCTATAAGGACTTTGCACCATCCGAAAACTATGGTACAAGCTACTTTAAAGCCTTTTCAAAGCTTGTCACCGCTGGAATCGATCCATCGGACATGGGCCTTGTAAAAGCATTTGGCAACCTCTCATTCAGCCAGGTTGCAGCGACACCAAATCAAGCCATTTGGTCACTATTGGCACTGGACACGCATGCACTGACACTGGATGCAGGGTCCAACTTCTCAAGAGAAGATCTTGTAGACTACATCCTGTCCATGCAAGGTGACCAGGGTGGATGGGCATACAATGCCAAAGGCGATGACTACGATACGGCGGGTGCGGCAATGATGGCACTTGCGCCTTATGCTGATGCACGTTCTGATGTTCAAAGTGCAATCGATAAATGTGTCAACTGGATCTCAGACACTCAAAAGTCTGACGGTACAATAGAAGGCCCTTGGGGCGCGAGCGGTGCGACAACAGCACAGGTCATCATGGGACTTTCAGCAAATGGCATCAGCGCAGAAGGCCCGCAATTTACGAAGAATGACAAGACTTTGGTTGACCAGCTTCTGACCTTCTACAACGAAACAGAAAACTGTTTCTTCTACACATACAACGGTACGGACTACATGGACGAAGGCTACGCAACGCCTCAGGGCTTTGCCGCTCTTGTTGCACACAAAAAACTTGAAGCGTCAAACACAGCAGTGCGTCTCTTTGACTATACAGACACCGAACTCACACCAGTCCGCAATGTTGAGTTTAATATCACAACCTCTTTCAAAGTCGGATCAACAGCCAACGCAAGCGCACTTGTCGCAGGCAAGATGCTCACGGCGACGGTCGCTGTTGAGATGCTTGCAGATGCTGATGAATCAGACCAAGATGTGATTGTCATCGTAGCGCTTTACGATGCAAACCGCATTATGAAAAATGTATCCTTTGCAGCATCAAATATTGCCAGAGGCCAGTCACAAACACTGCATGCCGGCTTCCTTCTCCCATCCGACGTGACGGGTTACCAGGCAAAAGCCTTTGTATGGGAAGGTACAGACCTTGACAACACAGGCATGATTCTATCGGAAGACGTTACACTCAATTAGGGGAGGATGAAACAGAAAATGAAACGATTACTTTCCATACTCCTCTGCCTGACACTTGTGCTTGGCATGTCCATATCTACAGACGTCTCTTTTGCACAAGCCACAAATGTAAGTTCATCAGTGAACAGCAGTGGAGAACTAACAATCACAGGCTCAACAACCTATGGCCAGGAACGCGCCAAGATCATGGTCAGGTCAGCAAGTGGTGACCTGCTCCACATAGAGCAAATCCAATCGGGATCTGACAAAGACTTTTCACTAAGTGTTCAACTGGATGACACAGTTTCATCCGGTGATATTACAGTTTCCGTGGCTACAACTACAGGAAGCGCTGATGCTACAGTCAATTATGACAGCAGCTCCGAAGGGTCTGACAGCGGTTCTGGCGGCTCGAGTGGCGGAGGCTCAAGCGGTGGCAGTTCTGACAGCGACAAAGTCAAGTTCTCTATTAAAGGCCCCGAAGGCTACATTCTCAGCACCCGTTCCATCACCTTTGAAAGCGGCGAAAGTGTCCTGGACCTGACAAAACGCATTTGCGACGCCTACGACATTGAGCTTGATCCAAATAGAGGCTATGTTTCGTCCATTGGTGGCATTGCAGAAAAAGACTATGGTGAAAACAGCGGTTGGACCTACTATATTGATGGTGAAAAGCCAAATATCGGCGCGGGTATGATTGACGTCGAGGCCGGTCAGCGCATTCAGTGGATTTATACATCGGACTATACCAAGGACAAGGATTACGATCCAAACGTGTCATTCAATGATATGAGCAGCTCAAGCATGCTGTCCTATGCGACCAACAATATTTCTGAAAATATGTCAGACAGCCGCAGACAGTCTTACGAAGGACTTGTCATCGACACCCTGAGTGCCATGGAGGAACCTGAAGAAGTGGTTTCAGAGGATGAGGGTCAAGAAGTAAATCCAGCCCTTAAGCTCAAAGAGAACAAAACAAAGATTGACAGTGTTGCTAAAATCGCGAGCCGCCTCATTGAAACCGAAGACTCCGTTGAAAATGCCACACAAAAAGCAAGTTTCTACTTGGAGCAGTTCAAGAACACATCCAAGAAGCTCGAAGGGGAACTGAAATCCTATGCTGAGCAGAAAACAGCGCTCCTTCTGGAGGCACTTCGAACAAGAGCCATTACCGAAGTCACGGGTTCCCTTGATTTTAAAATCAAGAATGATGAAGGCGTTGTCGATTTCGAGAACTCCATCGCTTCGAAAATTGCATCTCTTGAGTCGGACATGTCCCTCATAGAGCCTCTTTATGACAAGTATGCGGTTACTTCCTCAAAGCAGCTGAAAACCGGACTCATTCTTTCTGTTAAGAACCGTACAGATCAGTACAGTCTGGAAATTCCAGAAACGTCAAAACAACTTCTCCTTGAGAAGGGGATTGAAGAGGTCCGCTTAAAAACACAGCAGGCCGACATCAAACTTAACAAGGACATTTTAAAAGAATCAGGAAAGCTTCAGATCAAGGTATCTGTAGATCAGCTTTCAAATGCAAGCGGAACACATGACGTTTACAGCTTCAAGCTTAAAAGCGGCAGAGATATCAAAGAGACCTTCAACGCACCTATAGTTGTTGAAATACCTTACTATGACAAATTCGCGCAGTGGCCGACTGCATATTATCTGAAGCCGGACGGCACCAGAGAAATTATCGGTGGCGAATATATTGAAGACAGCAAACTGTTCAGATTTGTAACCAATCACTTCAGTGATTTCTATGTGGACGATACAGACATTACCTTCGAAGACATAGAAAATCATAAATATGCTTCAGATATCTGCGCTGCGGTTTCAAAAGGCATCATCAGCGGTCAAAGTCCAGAAGTCTTCGCTCCGGATGCTACCGTGACACGGGCAGAACTCGCATCAATGCTGGCAAATGTGACAAAGCTCAGAAACACACAGAAGAATACGACCTTTACAGATGTAAATGATGATATGTGGTTCTCAAATGCCGTGGAAATCGCCAGTGAATACGGCTTCATCACAGGCTATCCGGATGGAAGCTTTGCACCGAATGCCACAATCACGCGTGAGGAGCTTGCTGTAATTCTTTCCAAGGTACTCACCCACTCCGGTTACAGCAGCTATGATATCAGCGTTTTGACCGCTTATGCGGATTACGCCCAAACAGCACCATGGGCACTGGAAGGCATGTCAAAAGTCATTGAAATGGGCATTTTTGAAGGCGATGCAATGAACCGCATCCGACCTTCAGCACCTGCTACACGCGCTGAAGTCGCATCTCTGCTTAACCGCCTGTATGCAAGGCTCTACTAACCCAATAGTAAAATTTACAGCAGCGCTCCAGCGTGAACCCATTTCACGCTGGGGCATTTGCTGCTTGGAGGGGTAATATGAAAAACAGCAATTTAGGCCGTTTTCTGACGGCATTTCTAATACTAGTGGCACTCTGCCTTTCAGGGTGTCAGCAATCAAACCAACCCGAGCTTCAAAAGCAAGCCTCTGACACCGAGCCATCCGTCCACATGCTGATTACCAAGGCATACGGTTCTGAAGTGCTCATCGACACAAATATAGCTTACACCGAGGACTTCGCTGTCCTCGATTATCTGGAATCTGCTGCTGAAGTTGAAACCGCTTACGGCGGCGGCTTTGTTAATGCCATAGAAGACTATCGGTCTGGCTACACGGACCAGAAGGATACAATCAAACGGGACTGGTTCTACACCGTGAACGGCATATTCTCCCACATGGGCGCACTTGACTACTATCCTGAACCAGGCGACCAGATTCACTGGGACTACCATGACTGGGATAAAAGCATGAGTGCAAGCGCAAGTGTATCCGGCTATCCCATTGTACTCAAACAGGGATTTGACACAATGAATGTTCCCACTGTGATTGTCTGCCAGGATACCTTGAGAGAAAGCGCACAAATCATTCTTGAATCATTGGACCCGCTTGCACTTGATATTGAAATCCAAACCCTTACAGATGATTTTCAGCCTTTTGACACCAGCGTCCACACCCTTGTCCTCGCCGATTTGGAAACCATAGGTACACGTGATGATCTGAAATCCGTCCTTGACGATTCTGCCCGAATGGGACATGGCTTCGAACTGGATCAAACCGCATTGACTTACTGCGACAGCATTTCAAGCACTGAAGTAAGGGCTGAAAAATATGCGGTCATGTTCGCCGAGCAAAAGACTTACGCTGAACCCGCCACACTTTTCATACTTACCGGAAGCGACGCCGGGTCTGTCGCGCGTCTGGTTGAATACATCACAGCCAACCCTGATACTGTGAAAGGTGCGGTGAGCTTACTTATAGAATCTGAGTCCGGACATGTTGTCAGACTTCCGTAAAGCAGGTGATTCCATGAGACTCCACCCTTTAACTGCAATCATCCTTTGGGCACAGTGCATGGGTCTTGCCATGTCCTTGAACCAGCCTTTTTACAGTCTGATTCTTTGTCTTTCCCTGACAGGCTTGACCCTGACGCTCCTGCCTGCAGGCAGGCGCAAATCGACTGCATTCGCCCTGATCCTTATGGCTGTTGGTATCATCGTCATCAATCCCCTGGTTTCACAGTCTGGCAGTACCGCTCTCCTTACGATTCGGCGCATTCCTATTCTGGGTCGCATTCGCATAACAGCGGAGTCCATACTCTACGGCTGCGTCATGGCCCTGAAAATGATTTCGCTTTCAGTAACCTTTTTCTTGTTCTCATGCCTGACCGATCAGGATGAAATGTTCACCGTTATGAGCCGTATTCTCCCTAAGAGTACCTTGCTCTTCTCCATGACCGTCAATGTCGTGCACCGAATCCGTCAGGATATCCAGCGTGTCCAAAATGTCCTCATCATGCGCGGTGTGAACTTTAAAGAGCGGAAACTGTTTGATAGGGTAAAGGCCATGCGTCCACTTCTCAAAGTCGTCATCCTTTCTGCTCTTGAAGGCTCTCTGGACAGAGCGGAAGCCCTGCACACCCGTAGATTTGGACACAAAAAAAGAACCTCTTACAAACAGGTTCTTTTCACCGCAAGAGACAGGCGCATGCTCATTGGCCAAGGCCTCCTGCTTGTTCTGCAGATACTTGTTGTCATTGAGGGACTGTCGGACTATCATTTCTATCCCAGACTCAATGCCTTGAGCATCCAACCCCTGACGCTTTTATTATGGGGACTTGGCCTAAGTGCAAACGCGTATCTTATACTCTATTCAGGATCGGAGGAAAAAAGCACATGTCAATCATAAGTCTAAAAAACCTTAGCTACACTTATCCTGGATACAAGAATCAGATTCTTAAAGATATCAATCTTGACATACACGAAGGCGAGTTTGTCCTGATTCTCGGTGCTTCTGGTTCAGGAAAATCCTCGCTTGCCCGTGTCATGGCCGGAACTATCCCGGACTTCTATGGTGGTAAAATCGAAGGCCGCGCTCAAATTGGGACATCTCCAGGCATTCTGTTTCAAGATCCCGAAAAACAGCTCGTCATGAATACGGTTGAACGGGATGTCGCTTTTCCACTTGAAAACAGAGGCATCTCCGGTGAAGACATGCTCAAAAAGGTAACCGAAGCCCTCTCCTTCATGAATCTGCATGAAATACGCACGCGCGCATGTCATACACTTTCAGGGGGCCAGAAACAGAAGGTTGCCCTTGCTTCAACCATTGCTTCTGGAGACAGGCTCCTTGTACTCGATGAGCCCATATCACAGCTGGATCCAGTCAGTGCTGACGAAATGCTTGAAGTTGTCCACCGGCTGAACAACGCCTTGGGCTATACCATCGTCATGATTGAACAACGTGTGGATCGATGCTTTAACCTGGCAGACCGCATTGTGCTTTTGGAAAAGGGGGCAATTGCCTTCGATGGTCTTCCAGAAGACTTTATCCATTTCTGCAGTCGTGAACATGCGCAGTTCATTCCACGCTTGCACGCGCTGTTCAAACAAGGTCTCGGTAGCGCCTCCACTGATATAAGCATCAAGTCAGGCCGAAAGCATCTGCGAAAATTGTATAGTGCCCAGGCCCCTTCAAAGTCTATTGCCAAGCCAGCGGAAGCCCCCATGCAAAACGCACAAGCCCTGCTTCGCGCAGACCAGCTTTCATTTAGCTACACACCTTCAAAGCCTGTTCTGCATGACTGCACCCTTGCACTCGACAGAGGCCATGCGCTTGCCATTATCGGCGAAAACGGCAGCGGAAAATCTACCCTGCTAAAGCTTTTATGCGGACTTGTCAAACCAGACCGCGGCCGAGTTCAGTCAAACGGTGTCATCGGCTATGTTTCACAGAATCCGCAAGATCACCTCTTCCACGATACGGTTTTTGAAGAGCTCATGTTCACAGTCCTACAGTCAAGACGTGGCAGTGCTGAAGAAGTGGAACATGTTATGAAGTCCTTGGGTCTGGACCACCTGAGAGATCGTAACCCAAGAGACTTGAGCGGTGGTCAGATGCAACGTGTTGCCATCGGCACAGCGCTTGTGAAATGCCCAGAAGTGCTCATACTCGATGAACCCACGCGCGGACTGGACAGACATGCAAAGGACGACCTGCTGTCCTACTTGAAAACCATTAAGCTTAAGGGTACTGCACTGATCCTAGTGACCCACGATATGGAATTTGCTTCAGAACTCTGTGAGCAGGGGCTTCTCCTTTTCGATGGAAGGGTCGCAGGCAGAGGGCCTCTGCGTGAGATTCTCACGGACGGACTCTACTATACAACTGTCATGAACCGGCTTTTCCGTGGTTATGCACAAGGCATCCTCACATACTTAGATGCCCTAAGAGCGCTTGACGCTATCGGCGCACTGGCCCAGAACAAGGAGTTCCAGAATCAGAAGGAGGCAATTGTATGATGCTTTCCATCTTTACAACGGCCTTGCTTGTTCTGACTTGCGCGGGCGCCTTCTTGTGGTTTGAGAAATCCGGGAGGTTCGATGCAAAGCATATCGCTGTCATCGCCACACTCTCTGCACTCGCTGGGGCCTTCAGAATCCCCTTTGCAATGCTCCCCAATATCCAACCAACGACTTTTCTCGTCATGGTGTCAGGGATTGTTTTCGGTCCCATAAGCGGATTCATCACCGGTGCAATGACAACGCTTGTTTCTAATGCGATTTTGGGACATGGCCCTTGGACACCTTGGCAGATGCTGGCATGGGGGCTCTCAGGTACCTATGGTGGTCTCATAGCGCACACCCGTATTAACACCAGTCGAATTGGACTTGCACTCCATCTTTTCCTTTGGGGCTTTCTTTTCGACTACATTATGAACTTGTGGCACTTTGCCTATTTCATTTCACCCCACACACTTAAAAGCTTTATTGCCGTCTTTGCCGCGTCCTTTTTCTTCGACCTGAGTCACGCGGTCGGCAATGCATGCTTCGCATGGATATTTGGTGCCGAACTCATTCAGGTTCTGATACGCTTTAAAAGAAAGATTAACTCGGAAAAAAATAATTTTGAAAGGAAAATGTTCTATGATTAGAAAAAAAGAAATGACTGCAAGAGTGGTCCTGCTTGCCTTGATATTCACCCTGGTCTTGCCTGCTGGTGCCTTTGCAGAAAACAGCTTCACAAGTCAGGATGCGAGTGTGCAATATCTGAGAGAGGCTGGCCTGGACGAGTGGGCTGCAGCTGCCATCTACCCATTTATAGAAAAAGACACCATCCTTGAATATGCTAGTGAACGTGCTGAAAATTCCAATACCACCACTGATTATGCCAGATACATTATTGGGGACAGAACCCTTGGCCTTGATGTGACAGCGTGGTCAGAAAAATTAATAGGGGCACAGCTTGAAAATGGTAAATTTTCCGATCAAGTCGACGGAACAGGCACCGACCTGATCAACGCCCATATCTGGTCAGTTTTAGGGCTTTACATGGCTTACGAGGACGATTATGACAAGGACGCCGCACTCAGCTGGCTAAGGGCAAATCAGAATTTTGACGGCTCCTTTGGTGTTTTCGCGTCCGATGTGGACCTTTATCCGGGAAGTCCGGATATGACAGCAATGGCCATCTGTGCCTACAAAGCCCTGGGGCTTGATCAAGAAGCTCCTGAAATCAGTTTGGCATTCTCTTATTTGGACAGCAAGATCTCCGATCTGGAAACAAGCAAATCCGGTGCAAGCGCAGAAGCAATTGCCTGGTTTCTCATGGCCAAGCGCTTTGTTGGCCTATCCATAAGTGATGCTGAACTTCAAGGCTTTGAAGACTATGCACTCTCTGACAATACCTATTCACATTTTAAAAATGGCCGTCGCACAAGTCCGATGACAACATACCATGTCCTGCTTGCTGCTGGCGATGAAAAGATGCAAATGAGCTGGATGGACCGCGCTCGATATAGGAATGGCGTCAAAACGGAATCCGGCCTGTTTCTCAACTCCGCGCCTGTTATAAAGGCTGTTCTGAACCAGTCCATTATGCCAAATGAAAACGGTGCACTGACGTGGGATCAAATCAGGCAGGTGCTGAATCCAGGTCCGCAGTAGCTGCTGCCGGTACCATAGTTTGAAATCTTGTTCCGTGCGTCATGCGATCTGTACGTCAACACCGAGTATGCCCACAATTTCTTCCTCTTCGTGAATTGGCATGCTGATTGTGATGCATGGGGACTTTGAAATCCCGGAGATATAGACATCTGAAACAAAGGGCTGACCCTTCATCGCTTCATTGAACCAGCTTCTGATGGTAGCATCCTTAATGCCCGCCGGCGGGTTTGAGTAGATGAACTCTCCCTTTGTATTGTTTGTCCAAATGGCTTCAATGTATTCCGAGTCCATAATTTTTTCGTCAAGCACCGTTTTATGGAGCTTCTCATCATGTCCTTTAATAGGCACAACCCGACTCGACTTTGATGAAATCAGCTTTTCGCAAACGGACTCATAGAGCTCGCCGATAATGTCTCTTCCCTTCTGAACAATCTTCTCCTTGGCATTGTCTAGCAGATTCAGCTGATAGCCATCTGTAATGTTTGACAGGCTCTGCGTCATATCGCCAAGTATGGCTTCAATATTCATTAATCTGAGGGTATGCGAGTGCTGGATGCGTATGTCATCATTGAGCGTCTCAATGGTCTGCGTCATGGCTTGAAAGGCTTCCTCTGTATGAGACAACTCTTCGTTGACCTGCTCAGTCATCTGCCTGTTGGTATCCAGCAGGTCGTTCACACCTTCAATCTGTGCCTGTATGCTGTCAAAGACACTGGTTATGGTGTTCAGGCCCTGATTGACCTCATTCGCCTTATCGACAGCGTGCTCGATTGTCTCACGTTCTGCCTGGGAATTCTCAGTAACCTGTTTGATTTTTTCATCAATATTCTTCATAATGTCTATGATTTCGTTTACAGAAACCTCACTGCCTTCGGCTAGACTGCCGATTTCCTTGGCAACAACAGCAAACCCCTTGCCTGCATCCCCTGCCCTCGCTGACTCAATAGAGGCATTCAATGCAAGCAGACGCGTCTGCTTGTAAAAGCTCTGCACAGACACAAGAATTTCTGATATGGACACAATGCCTGCCTGTAGTGCCGATATGGAATCGTAGGTCAGCTTGTTGGTCTCAGAAACCGTGTTGACCCGATCGATGATGTTATAGACATTCTGCACCTGTTCAGTAATGATACCCTTGGCCTCGACGGACGTTTGTGAAAGTGCTGATGAAGATGCCTGGATTTTCCCCGTGCTTACCAGAATATCTTCTGCTGCTGAAATGGAGCTGTTCACCATGCGATTGCTTCTTTCATTTTCTTCTTCAAGGGCTCTCGAGCTTGAAAACATTCTATCTGAAGCGTCCTTTTGCTTATTGACTGTTTCCACAATGCTGTCAGATGAGTTTTTCATCTGTGACTGAACGACCTCCATGCCAAAAACCTGATCTTTAAGCTTTTCCTTGAAATTGTCAATGATTTTCAGAATCTGCCTTTTCTTTCCTTTATAGTCCTGATAAGGGATATCCATTGTCATGCAACTTACTATGTCCTGTTCCAGCGTATCCATCAGCTTCTTGTAGTCATTCATAGCCACTCTCCTAATTCGTCAATTTATATAGTAGATTTCCATAGTCCCTGAAGTACAGAGCAACCTGCGGTTGCTCATGTCGCGAAACGCGCCATATACTTTTGGATAGACATGCTCTTATTCGAATTTCATTCGATAAGAGCATGTCTATCCAAAAGTGCATTTCTTTGTTTTTTCCGTAAAGAAAGACAAAGACCCCCCTTGTAGGACGTCTTTGTCTTTGAAATCTATTATAAATTTTCCGAAAATTATGTCAAGTGTTACAAGGACTATTTTGTCCCGATTTCGAAGGATTTTTGCAAATAATTAAACGGTGTTCAGCTTTGTCAGGACGTAGTCCATCTTTTCACAGCCGATTGCATTGGCAACAGAGATACATTTTGCCCTGAGCAGATAGAATATTTCCTTGTCAGCCAGGTCACTCAAGGTTTCAAAGTTGGCCTGCCCTTTGCTGATAATCAAGTCGGCGCTGTCAAAGGTCTGCCTGAAGGATTCTGAACACTGACTGAGTATTGTCCCCTGTGCCGAATAACCGTTGTCTATGACCTCTACGATTTCCGTAAGTCCAGAGACTACAGCGTCTTCCATGGTTGCGTCATTGACGATTGGACCGCCTTTCACCACATAAACGACCTTTTCAAGGGGCAGATTTTCCACCAGAAACCTGTCAAATATGATTTCTCCCGCATTATCCGCTAAAAACATAATCCGATTGGCTTTTTCGGCTGCTTGCTTCAGGGCTTTTGATCCCATGCCGAATACAGGCTTTTGTATGCTGGTTTCAACAGACTCAAGTACGGCATCATAGCTCAAATCCAGGCCCACTGAAAAGTCGATGATATTTCCCGCAATGGCGATTCGACATGCCAGATCAAAAGGATCGTCCGATTGCTCCATCCATTTGTTTTCAATGATCTTATTGCTGATATGCATTGCGATATCATTGTACTCTCGCTTAAGCGCCGCATATGGGTCGTCAATTCCAGTGACTTCCTTTGCGATTGTATGCATGCGATATCCTATTTCAGGTGCTGTTTCATTGAAATTCAACGCCGCAAGCGACTTGAGTGACTTCTGTATGATTTCTTCACGCTGCTTTCCATCAGAAGTCAGCTCCTGCGCAATTTCAATTGCCTGTCTCGCAAGACAGGGAATGCATTCATGTGCGATTTTCATGATATACCCCCTTATTGCCAATAATTTACCAGTCTATAATATCACTTTATGAACCTCCCACCACTTATCTGACACAGTCAGCTTGAAGTGGGGGGTTCCTATCTTAAAAACAATAATTCTTTCACAGGACATCGGTTTTGCCGGTGTCTTTCGTGTTTTACCACGGAAATGCATACTGTTCCAAAATATGCAACACTCGTACACGTCATATGTATACGAGAGGGCGGGAACACGCCATTTACTACTTCTCGCTAAGCGATACGTAGATACGTCAGTTCTTCAGTGTCGTAGAGATACCTTATGTCACCATGGAGATACTTAGACAAAATGTTCTTTGCGCCATGTATATCACGGTGTTCTGTATAACCACACCTACATATGTAATTGCGTGAGGAAACTTTCTGTTTTCTCTGGCAGACAGGGCATGTCTGCGAAGTATATGACTCTTCTTGCATCTCAAATGATATCCCTTTGGCTTCCAATTTGTAAGCAAGGCGCTCTTTGACTTGTCCAAAAGTCCAGTTGGATAACTTTTGACGCTGTCCTCTTCGAGCTTTCTTTTTCTTGCGGGTGTTTCTTTGAACTCCATCGGGATTACCCATTGCAACTTCTGTTACCTGATTGCTGATGCACCAGTCTACAAATTGCTTGGTTGTTTTGTGAACCATATCAGCTAGTTGCGCATCTGATTTTGCAAGAATATATTGCTTTGCCTTGTTGTATTTCTTCCACTGACGAGATCCTTTCTTGCATTTCGACATTTTCTTCTGGAGCTCTCGAAGCTTCTTGTTTCTAAAGTTGTGAACAGCTCTCTGCTTTCTTCCTGTGATTATAAGTGCACTTCCGCCTTCGCACGAAGCTGCAATCGAATGAATTTCGCCTGGATCAATAGCTGCCACTTTGCGCGGAAGAGACAACGCTTCAGGATCTTGGCCGTCATCATATGATATGCAGAGCATCAACTTTCGGTCGTAGATAAGCTCAATCTCTTTCACAGCTCCAATCGGTAGATTCGGCACTTTGACACGTATCGGGGCTTGACGCTTCCTATTCCATGTACCAAGAGACAGGCTGATGAAGCCGCTTTCTTCAATCTTGAACGCCTTATCCACCCAAGTTGTATTATAGTATTTCTTTTTCTTGTAGGGGTACTTATTTGTAAGACCGAGTTTTCTTGCTTCTCTAGCCCCATTCCTCGCTTCCAAATACGTGTGGCAAACCGCTTGCACACTCTGTGAATGAAGAGGAAACTTGCCTTTGGTTGCTTTCTGGATTTGAGTTTTACCCATCCATTTGCCTTCGTTGGCAAGTGAGTACTCTTTTGACTCTACAAGGCAGGCGTTCCACACTTCAGCAGAAATACGGTTGCACTCAAATAATCTGTTGATGTCTTGTTTTGTTGCTTCAAAAGGTGTCTTCAAGGTTCTGTACACAGTTTTCACCTCACTTCGACTCTACCAAACTGATGTTCTCTTTAATTATAACAAAAAAACCATATTTGTAATATGGTTCCTTTTAAAACCGTGCTATCCATCTCCCACCTACGCCGAATCGGAAAAGTTCGGGCGGCTTAGAGGAAGGAGACTTTCGCACACTATGTTAAACTGAAACCACACATCAATAAAGGTTACATCTTTGAATCCAAAATGACCACGTTCTCTGAAACTGGGATCAGGCAAAGGTGACTTCAGCGCACACCATTATCCCCCGCCTGTCCACCGGCGATAATCACATCTGGTATTTCCTTTTGAAGGGCACTTAGCATTGCCTGTGCATTGATCGTATGGCCGTCTTTGATACCACAGCCTAAGACGATTACGGTTTTTAGCCTGTCCGTCTTAAGGCGCTCTCCAATTGTTTTGCCCGCAAGGGTTAAATCCGAATTCTCTTCAATCAGTACAGATTTCACCTTTGTATGCTCGAACCGCGTCACATTGATGTTGATGGTTCCATCGAGGAATTTTCCATCAACGATTTCCCCGGCGGTGGTTACCCCAATGATTGACGCACCCGGCAGTGCGTCCTTAATGGTTTCGAGACAGGCCTGTATGACCGCCGTATCCTGTACGAACAGGAAAAGCGCCCAGCTGAGTTCCGCTCCGCTGCGCGCCTTTCGTCTTTGGTTTTCATAGAGTATCTGTTTTTGATGTTGTACATATAAATATCGAAATCCCAGCCTTGTTCGCATGGTCAGTGCAAACTTGGTCAGGTTTGGTCATTGGTCGGTGTTCTACACATGTACGTCATTTCAGACGCAAAGGTCCCGGATTATTTACTTGGTCGGTAATCCGGTGGCTGTATCTCGCATTCATTTGACAACATCAAAGCTCTTGCATGAACCGCCTCCTTGTTCCGTATTGATTTATGATGAAATAATTCGCCTTCTAGCGACTTACGATTACAGCACTGCCCTGGCCGCCGCCGATACATAAGGTAGCCAGTCCGCTCTTTGCATCTCTTTTTTGCATTTCATACAGGAGCGTTACCAGTATACGGGCGCCTGACCCCCCAATCGGATGGCCCAGTGCAATGGCACCGCCATTGACATTCACAATATCCATACTCAGTCCAAGCGCTCTTGCAACCGCTATCGACTGAGATGCAAAGGCCTCATTGGCTTCGATCAGCTCCAAGTCACTGGCCTCCATACCTGCTTTTTCAAGCGCCTTGCGTGTAGCAGGCACTGGTCCGTAGCCCATGATGGACGGATCGACACCCGCTGAAGCGAAGGCCTCAATACAGGCGATTGGCTCAATGCCCAGTTCCACTGCCTTTTCTTCAGACATGACAACAAAGGCAGCCGCACCATCATTGATTCCAGAAGCATTTCCCGCTGTGACCGTTCCCTCTTTTATAAAGGCTGGCCTTAGCTTTTCTAGCTTCTCAGGCGCCATGCCGTATTTGATGTACTCATCCTGATCAACGACAAGGGTACCCTTTTTTCGGTCCTTAATTTCAACAGGGACGATTTCAGCATCAAAGCGACCGCTCTTCTGCGCGGCCTCTGCCAATGTTTGGCTTCTAAGTGCAAAAGCGTCCTGTTCTGCTCTTGAAACATTAAACTCTGTTGCAATGTTTTCCGCAGTGATGCCCATATGATACTTCTCGAAGGCGTCTGAAAGGCCATCCTTAATCATGGCATCTACAAGGTGTGTATCGCCCATGCGTGCACCCCATCTTGCCTTGTCGAGCACATAGGGTGCCTGACTCATGTTTTCCATACCCCCTGCAAGCACAATATCCACATCACCGGACTGTATCATTTGAGCAGCCAGACTGACGGATCGCAGGCCGGAGCCACAGACCTTGTTCAGGGTCATGGCAGGCACTTCGATCGGCACACCGGCGTACACGGCAACCTGACGCGCAGGATTCTGGCCAAGCCCTGCAGAAAGCACGTTGCCCAGCACGACCTCTTCAATTTGATCTGGGCTGATATTGGCACGCTTAATGGCTTCCTTTGCTGCAGTCGTTCCCAGTTCCACTGCAGAAACACCCTTGAAAACACCACCATAACTTCCTATAGGTGTTCTTGCAGCACCCGCAATTACAACTTTTCTCATATAGCATTCCTCCTTGGTTTTCATTTCCATGAATATTTATTCGCAAGTTCGATGCCATTTTAAATGAATAAGTCTATTGGGAAACCTGTTGAAAACACTGGATTTTGATATATGCAAAAAAGAAACACGATGCAAAATTGCACCACGTTTCTGTCGTTTTCTCAGATTCCGTTCATTTTACGTGCATAGAGCCTGTATGCAAAACCACAACGCGTAGGGATTTTGCATACGCCATAGGCAAATCACACGGACCATCAACTGAATATTCTCATCACAAACCCATTTTTTATGTAAATCTCTTTAATTCTCTCTATATTTCCATAAGGATCCTATCTAAAGTACAGATGCGGAAATGACCATTCTCTGAACCTCTGAAGTGCCTTCGTAAATCTCTGTAATTTTCGCATCCCGCATCATGCGCTCGACCTCATACTTGGTCGTATAGCCGCATCCACCATGCAGTTGAACGGCTTTTGTGGTGACATCCATTGCTGTTTCAGATGCGAAAAGCTTAGCCATAGCCGCTTTTTCAGAATAAGCATTTCCACACTGTTTGGCGTCAGCTGCAGCATAGACCAGAAGCCTTGCCGCACTGATTCTTGTCTGCATGTCTGCAATCTGAAACTGGGTGTTTTGAAAGGCAGAAATTGGCCGTCCGAACTGCTCACGGGATTTGACATAGGCTATGGTTTCATCAAGAGCGCCCTGGGCAATGCCCAGTGCCTGTGCAGCGATGCCGATTCTGCCGCCATCCAGGGTCCTGAGCGCTATCTTAAAGCCCTTGCCCTCTTCACCGAGTAAGTTTTCTTTTGGAACCCGCATGTTTTCAAAAAGGATTTCATAGGCAGTTGATCCCTTGATTCCCATCTTTTCGTACTTCTCGCCCAGTTTGAACCCTTCATATGTCGGTTCCACAATAAAAGCGGAAATACCCTTCACCCCCTTATCCGGCTGAGTCATCGCCATGACGATATAGACCCCCGCATGGCCTGCATTGGTTATGAATATCTTGGACCCGTTTATGACGTAAGAATCGCCCTCGAGGACAGCCGTTGTTTTCTGTCCGGCTGCATCCGTACCTGCACTTGGCTCTGTTAGGCAGAAGGCACCCAAGACCTCTCCGCTTGCCAGTCTTGTCAGATACTTTTCCTTTTGGCTTGTACTGCCGTATTCATAAATCGGTGCAGCGCAGAGCGAGGTATGCGTCGATAGAATCACACCTGTTGAAGCACAGGCCTTGGACAGGGCTTCAATACAAAGTATGTAGTCTACATAGGATCTGCCCTGCCCGCCAAACTTTTCGGGAAAGGGCAGTCCCAAATAGCCCTTGTCTTTCATTTTTACAAGGGTCTCAACTGGGAAACGTCCTTCCTTGTCCACCGTGGGTGCAAGCGGTTTTACCGCTTCAGCGGCAAATATTTCATACTCTTTTCTCAGTGCAATTTGCTCTTCCGATAAAGAAAACTGCATCTTCCTGCCTCCTTTCAACCGTTCACTGCAACGCGAACAACCCCCATGTGCAATAAGGCACATGGGGGATATCCCACCTGGTTTAGAAATAGCCTGCAATTTCAGTCAAGCTTTTCCACCTGTTTATTGCAATCTCAATATGCTTGTTCCCTATTGAGTCCACTGCTTTTCCAAAATCATTCCGCTTCCTTGAATCGTTCAGAGACAACCTGGCTCAGTTCATCTCTGAAATCTGGATGCGCAATATTCACAAGCGCCTCAGCACGCTGCTTGAGCGTCTTGCCTCTGAGGTCTGCGACACCATACTCTGTAACGATGTAATGTACGTCATTCCGGGAGGTCGTCACCGCAGAGCCTTCTTTCAGAATTGGAACGATTCTTGAAACTGTGCCGCGCTTTGCTGTTGAAGGTATGGCAATAATTGATTTGCCGCCCTCAGCCATGCTCGCGCCACGAACGTAGTCCACCTGTCCACCTGTTCCACTGAACTGTTTAAGGCCAATACTTTCAGACGATACCTGACCCATAAGGTCAACTTCAATACATGAATTGATTGAAACCATTTTGTAGTTCTGAGCGATGACAACAGGGTTATTGACGTAATCCACCGAGTGCATTTCAACACTTGGGTTATCATTTATGAAGTCGTAGAGTCTTTGCGTACCCATGATGAAGGTAACAATCATCTTTCCTGGGTTGAGCGTTTTCATCTTGTTTGTGATGACACCTTTTTCATACAGGTCAAGCACACCATCTGAGAACATTTCTGAATGAATGCCCAGATCCTTCTTATCGTTAAGAAAGAGCAGCACTGCGTCAGGAATCGCACCAATGCCAAGCTGTAGCGTTGATCCGTCTTCAACCAGCCCAGCGCAGTTTTCTCCAATTGCCTTTTCTACGTCTCCGATTTTAGGCTGTGGCAATTCGATCAGCGGTACTGAACTTTCAACTATACAGTCGATGTCCGATATGTGGATGAAATTGTTGCCTAGGGTTCTAGGCATTTTGTCATTGATCTCGGCAATAACGATTTTTGCCTCTTCTGCTGCGGGCTTTGTATAATCGTTTGAAAGACCATAGCTGCAGTAGCCGTGCTCATCTGGTCGCGATACCTGAATCAGCGCAACATCAACGGGTAAGTATCCATCCTTGAAAAGACGGGGAATTTCATAGAAATAGCTCGGTGTGTAGTCCCCGCGATTCTTAGAAATCGCCTCTCGCGTACTTCCGCCGACAAAGAGCGCATTGTGTCTGAAGTGTTTCTTCATTTCAGGAAGCGTATAGGCACTCTTGCCCATGGCAACCATATGTACGATTTCAACGTTTTCAAGGTCTGCACTGTTCTTCACCATAGCCTCTACCAGTGTAGTTGGTTCAGCACAGGCATGTCCGATTGCCACACGATTATCTGACTGAATGCGTTTCACGGCTTCATCTGCCGAGACCAGCTTTGCTTGATATTCTTTTCTCCACATATCTATATCCTTTCCTGTTCGTCTCTTAGTCTACTGATTACATGCTCAAGGGTAGAAGTGGAGTCTATGCGCATCAGCACCTTTGCCTTCAGCTCACCCTCCGAGCCGCAAGCACTTGTACAGCCGTTTATTATGATCAGGCAGTCATAGATGACCTCTTCACAAGCATGTGAATATGTATGCGGTGTACTGCGCTCCAGTATTTTGAAAAATCGAACGCGGTCATACCTTGGATTGCATCCCCCGCAAAACTTTATGCCAACATTCACAGTTATAGACCCTTTCCGCTTAAAATCGAGCGTGCCATTTCCAGCAGTTCAGGACTGACCGACTTTGAGACTTCCACTTTCTCAAATCCGGGAACATGTTCTGCAAGTATGGTTTCTATGAAATCGCTCACTGTCTGATCCGAACTAGGACAGCCGCTGCACGCCCCGCGCAGCTTGATTTTGACCACACCATCTTTGACATCAAGAATTTCAACATCACCCTGGTGTGATTGCAGATAAGGTCTGACAAATTCACTGACTACGCGCTCTACGTTATTCTTCATTGCTAAACTCCTTCGGTTCCTGACTGACTTAGATTTCTACTTTTGCAATCGCTTTAGCAAGCTCTTTCTTGTGTTCCAGGTTGCCCTGTCTCCAGATCATGACACGCTGTGCCTGAGGTGAACCCGCGCCGTGCAGAGATTCAGTTCTGTATCCGACTGCGGCAGTGCCCAGTGTAAGGTTTTCAATCAGTCTAAGAACCTTCATTCTCTCAATTGTTGGCACGTCAGCTCTGCCTGCGAAGTACTTCTTGCAGATATCGCCGATTTCAGGTGAGTTGAAATCTCTTTCAGATGGCATGGTTACCATAAGACCGCCTGCAATGTCCTCAGCAAGTCTTGTGATTTCATATGGGAAGCGCGTTACATTCTGCTTACATACGTTGGCCAGCAGCATGTCAATTTGGTAGTTTCCAGCTTCTGTCGGATAACCTTCAGCCGAACATGCAATACCACAGCAGTAGAGTGTTTCATTCAGGTGCATCATTTCAATGAGCTTGTCCTTGATATGAGAAGCCTTTGGTACACCGTTATACTCTGAAGCCAAAGCAGCAGCACCAATCAGAACATCACCAACACCGACTTTACATCCACCATAGCTTTGTCTGTGGTAACCTGCAAAACGCTCAACGAGAACGCCTGCAAATTCATGTTCGCCATTCAGGAAAATACGGTCATTTGGAATAAACACATCATCAAATACAACCAGGGCTTCCTGACCGCCGAACTCACTGTTGCCGAGGTCCATAGATACGCCTTCTTCAAGCTTTCTCGTGTCACATGACTGACGGCCATAAATCATGAAAATACCGTCTGTATCTGTCTTGACTGCAAATGAAACCGCATATTCCTTGTCGTCTGGACCCAGAGCGATTGTAGGCATGATCAGGTGCTCATGTGAGTTGATCGAACCCGTTTGGTGGGCTTTCGCACCTCGTACGACAATGCCGTCTTCTCTTTGCTCAACAACGTGCAGGAAGAGATCCTTGTCAGCCTGCTTGCTTGGCGACAGACTTCTGTCACCCTTAGGGTCAGTCATGGCACCATCTACAGTCCAGTCTTTCTCTTGAACCAGCTTCAGGTAATTTACGAAGTTCTCATGGTACTTTGTACCGTACTTCTTATCGATTTCATAAGTCGTGCTGTAAACCGCATTGAATGCGTCCATACCTACACAGCGCTGGAAGCATGCGCCTGTTTTCTGACCCAGAAGTCTTTGCATCTTAACTTTTTTGACAAGGTCATCCGTACTCTGGTGCAGATGGCAGAATCTATTTACCTTTTCCCCTGTCAGATTTGAAGTCGCTGTCATCAAATCTTCGTACTCAGGTGAATGTGCTAGTTCATATGTCATTGCCACTGAGTTGATAGATGGTCTTATAATTGGATGGTCAACAACATTCTCTACAAGCTCGCCGAATACATATACTTTTGTCTTCAGTTCTCTCAAGCTTTCGATATACTGGTCTTTCGTCATTAGTGCCATTTCGTAACCTCCTATATTTCATTTCTCAACGTTTTTGTCTACGACCTTATATAGAGCAAGACATATGCCAATTCTGCCCAAGTGCAAAAATATATGTGAAATTGCTTCAAGCCCTTGAAAACAGTTTCCTGTCTGGGAACCTGCCCTAGCACAGAGGCCTGAACTGAACCTGACTTGTGTTGTAAAATTGCAACGCAAAACGGAAAAGAAGACTATCAGACTCCAGCAATGCCTATTTTTCAACCGCTTCAGACCAACTTCACTTTTGCAACTATTTGCAGAAATGCACCAGGTCTTTCTTAATGTTTATTTGGACATTATAAAATCCCCGCCAGTTTCCACTGACGGGGATTTCGATGAAGTCTTCCGACTTGCAAAATCATACTAAATGTACTTTTTTCGCTTGCGAACAAAGGTCGATGGATCTATTCCGAGCACCTTTGCCGCATCTCTTACATTTCCATACTCTTCATAAGCCATTTCAATAAGCCTTTTCTCCACATTACCCACAGCCTCTTTGAGCGGAATAATTGAGTCATTGTCTGCGTAAACGCCCTGATATCTCTGTCCACAGACATTCTGTGGCAGGTCGAGACAGCCGATGAGGTCACTGTCACTCAGGACAACGGCCCTTTCCACCACATTCTTCAGTTCGCGGATGTTGCCGGGCCAGTGATAGGATTCCAGCGCAAGCATGGCTTCGCGCGAGAATGCCTTATTGAAATTGTAGCGTCTGTTCGTTCTTTCCAGAAAACAACCCACCATGGCAAGAATGTCATGGTGCCGCTCCCGCAAGGAGGGAATTTTAAGGGGGATGACATTGAGTCTGTAATATAAATCCTCACGGAAAAGCTTTTGGTCAACCATGGATTTGAGATCCTTGTTTGTAGCAGATATAACACGTACATCCACCTTGATGGGCGTCACATCTCCCACACGGGTAAACTCCTGTTCCTGAAGAACACGCAGCAGCTTTACCTGCATGTTCATAGGAAGCTCTCCGATTTCGTCAAGGAATATGGTCCCTTCGTTGGCCGTTTCAAACAGGCCCTTTTTTCCATTTGGATCCGCACCGCTAAAAGCGCCCTTTACATAGCCAAACAACTCTGTTTCGATTAGATTTTCGGGGATGGCACCGCAGTTGACATTGATGAAGTTCTTGTCTTTTCTTCGACTGTTCGTATGGATAAACTTTGCAAGAACCTCTTTACCGACACCGCTTTCCCCAGATATATGAACCGTGATATCTGTCACGGCAACTTTCTGAGCACTGTACAGCACATCAATCATTTTCTTGTCTTCCACAATCAGGTCTGATGTGTCTGTAATCTGTTTTTTCAGTTCAACAACTTCCTCATAATACTTCTGAGCCAGGGTTTCCTGCTCATCCAGCTTCTTTTTTAAAGAAACCAGTTCTGTAATGTCTCTTACATTTGTGATGACCAGTCCGACCTCGCCCTTTTCATTAAAGACGGGCTTACTGGTAATAAGCGCTTCTTTTCCAGTTCTAAAGGACTGCTTCATGGTTACGGTTCTCTTCTTCTTTAAAACCTCAAGTGAACCCGACCGCGAAATCGCCCCTTCACTTACAAGCTCCTTCATGTTCTTATCCATCATGGTATCACGGTTGAGTCCCGTAATCCGCTCATACGCCTTGTTGATGAGCAGCGTCTTTGCTTCACCGTCTGTAATATAGATTCCATCATAGGAATGCTCGACCACATTGTCGAGCAGGGCGGACAAATCCCGCTTATTCTTTATGTTCCTCAGAACATGTTCCACAGTATTCTTATCTCTGATTACCAAAACATTACACCAACTTATATCAATTCGTGCTCGGACAACTTCAATTAAAAGCTCTCTCCCCTTGAATGAGACTTCAAAATGAGCATCCGATGCATCCGCGTCAAACCATGTGTCTGCATCTACAGATGCGCCAAGTACTGTGTCCAGCTTACTGCCAACTTCCAGGCCACGGGGGTTGTTAAGAAGTTCTCTGGCTACCCTGTCAATCTGTATTATTGTACTGTTCCTGTCCACCACAATAATCCCGCAAGTAGATGAAAATACGTCCTGTCCCTTTTCGTCATTCATTTTACCTTCAGCTTCCAGTACTTTAGAATACATTGATATGGCCAGCCCCCCGCCTGTCGATTCATTTGTTCACAGCATTATTATATCAGCCAGCACCCTATGCTTAAAGTGCTGTCACAAACACCTGTAGACCGGATATCTCATCTAATCCGCTTCTGATATCCGGCCCTCACAGGCTGCTTAAAATCTGGTTGTGGTTGTGTTGACAGTCTAAATTCTATTCGTAGAACTCTGGTGCTTTCTTGAAGGCTTCCCATGCAACCGGATCATGACCCGTTACAATCTGAATGCCTTGGTCACGCATAATTCTGAACTTCTGAATTGTCTTCACTGTTTCAATCGGCTCAGCACCAAGACCTGGAAGTACATCCTCATCAAGGTTTTCAGTTGTATAGCAAGAGTCCGCTGCCAGCATCATCGGACCTGTTTTTTCAAGGTTTACCAGCAGTGACTGGTGTCCTGGTGTATGACCTGGTGTAAAGTGAATGACAATCTTTCCGTCTCTGAACAGGTCGAATTGAGGCTCTCTGTCACCCTCAAGAATCATCCAATCAACATCCTTGTCGAAATCCTTGCGTATGTATGCGCCTTTCATGTAGAAATCTGGAACATATGCATAGTGAAGTTCTTTTCTTTGAACGACATACTTTGCATTTGGGAAGTGTCCAACGCCACCTGCGTGGTCAAGATGAAGGTGTGACAGGACAACATATTTGATATCTTCCGGCTTAACGCCAACCTTTTGAATCGCATTGACAACCCACTCATCTTCAGTCATAACCGGATCGTATGCCGCTACAACATCACCCCAGTGCTCATGCTTGTTATTGATGACTTCGTAAGCATTGCCTGTATCGTACAGCACATAGCCGTCCGGATGTTCAATGAGGAAAAATGGCACTGGCACATCAAATTGTTCCCCTACACCTCGGCCTGCTGTAAAGTATTGCTTTTGACTTTTAAGTACACCTGCTCTGAAAAAATAAAGTTTCATGTTCATCCTCCTGCTCGATAGGCAACGCCTCATTAGATATACGATGAAATGCAAACGATTTCCTGAATGCGTGCAATGTACTGCATTTCATTTTTAAAACGACACTCTTACAAATTGCAATTCTTATGCCAAATGTCTGTATTTTTTCAAAACAGTCAAACACCGCCTATTAACAGGGTTCTCAGATATTAACATTTGCCCACAATTTTCCGAAGTCCCAGCTCTGTTGCTTTTTTGCAACAAAACCTTGCACATATCTATGCAAGCACCTAAATACCCCTGTATTTTCAACAATAACAGGCGTATGTCTAAATTTGCAACGCGTTGCATTATTGCATCGTGCTTCAGCCATCTCTCTCAAACCAAAATTGAAAGGTCTGACATCGTCATGGCTTCTATGGCTCCAAACATTCTGTCCTTCAATATCCATTGAACTAATATTACCAAATATTCATTGCAAAGTCATATTTATTCAAAAAAACACCCCAGACACGAAGGGTGTGTGTACGCGTCTGAGGTGTAGCCAGATTGTCCTAAAGATTCGAGAACAATTCTATATATCTGCTGACGACCGACCGAACAGCTTTTCTGCTGTTGATCGACAGGGCAGAAAAATGGAGGGGAGATTCCATAGCCAGCGATTTTTTTATTTCTTCCATGGCATAAACAGAAATCTCCGTGTTCACATTGATTTTTGCTATACCACTGTTGATTGCCTCTTTTATGATATGGGGTGGTGTACCGGAGCCCCCATGCAGAACCAAGGGTTTATCGACTGAGTCATTGATCGCACGCAGCACATCCAGGTTCACCTTGGGTTCCCCTCTGTACATGCCATGTACCGTTCCTACCGATACAGCTAAGGCATCTACATCCGTTTCCAGAACAAAGCGTCTGGCTTGATCAGGATCTGTATAGACTGCACTGGCCCCTTCTTCATTTGAGAAGGCCCCCAGCTCCAGACAGCCCAGCTCCGCTTCAACAGAAACGCCTGCTTGGTGAGCCATTGCAACCACCCGCCTGGTATTTGCAATATTCTCTTCAAGACTCAAATGCGACCCGTCGTACATAACCGATGTAAAGCCGGCTTCAATTGCCGCTTCAATATGGTCTACTGACTTGCAGTGGTCCAGATGCAGGGCTACCTTTACATGGCTCTTCCTGCCCATTTCTGAGACAAGTGCATAGACTTCAGAAATTTCCATATTGACCATATAGTTTTCACCAAAGGCAATAATGACAGATTGTCCCAGTTCTTCTGCCGCCTCAAGCGTTCCGCGCAGGGTCTCATAATTGTAGCAGTTGAAGGCTCCGACCGCTCTCTTCTGTTCTTTTGCTTCATCAAGCAGGTCTTTCAAACTTACCAGCATTCAGGCACCTCCTAGCACATCAGCTCTTCCGCAATTTCCCTTAGGGTTGTGACACCGCCGACATTGCCCGGGAAGATGATGTAAGGCATGGACCCAAACCGACTCTGCGCATCTGTCTTCCATACGGGAATCCCCGGCTTGATCTGTCCCATGACATGGGCCTTTTTCACAGTGAGTGCCTTTGTTCCCACCTCGCTTGATGTAATGCCGCCCTTTGCGACAATGAAGGCAGGCTTCACAGAAATGCCAGAGACAATTGACGTCACAGCATCTGATATCTTAAGCGAGGCCTTTAAGGCATTTTCCTTATCGGTGTCCTTAAGCTTCAAAGGCTTTCGGCTCGTATAAAAGGCCACGGTTTGCCCGCTTGCCATACTCTTTTCACAGGCTCGCCTTACACGCAGGACTTCCGCATCGAGTGCGTCCTGATCCCAGATCAGTTCCGAATTGAACTCCACTAGCTGAATGGCTTCAAGCTTATTGAGCTCATTGAACTGTGCTGTCGTCTTCTGGGTGTAGCTCCCAATGACAATGAGACCACCATGTTCGGACTGTCCAACCAGCTCACGCTTTCCAAGAAGTGGTCTGTCAGACACGTTGCCCAGCACCTTTGTGATGGATGCAGCGCTTCGAACCAGAAAATGCTTGCCGCTCGCCATGGCTTTTGCAAGTGCAATAACAAACACCTTCAGGTCACAATAGTCAACTGCATTGACTACAACCTTGCCAAAATCGTCTACCTGCATCAAGGCGCCAGTTATTTTGTCAATTTCCAGCCTGCGCAAGTCCTCCAGAGAAATGTAGGTCACGTCATCTGCCCTGTATTCTCCCTGCGTTTTCTCTTCAATCCAAGCCCCCAGATGAGAAGCCTTGTACCCAAAGGTCTTATCCTTTGCAAACTCTGTTTCCCCAGCAGGAATCAGGCGCTTGCCTTCATGGACATAGTGGACATTCTCAAGCGTGAATCTACCGCCTTCCTTGAAAAAGGGACAAATGATTTCTCCATCAAAGCGCGTTTGAGCATTGGCTTCAATGACATCCTTAAGGGTTTGGGTCTCCAAGGGATAATGACCTCTGAGAATGGAGTCGCCACGGCTTACAAGAATATACTCTTTACCTGTTTCCCTGGAAATTCTCGCAACGCCTTCTGCAATATCCGCATGCAGCACACGCGTATCGCTAGCCGTTAGCCCCCGAGAGTTTGTCAGGATGAAAAACATGCTGCTTTCTTCTTCAAATCCCTGACGGATGGTCTCAAGATTCCAGTCCGTATAGACTGACACGCCGTGTACTGTCTGTATTCCCGTTGGGTCATCATCCAGCACGACAATCTTCCTATTTAGGGCACCGAGGCTGGACTTAAGCATTTCTTCAATTTTCACTTCATCTGGCTTCGAAAACGAAGCCAGTATCTTGTCATCTAATTCACGAATAGGAATCATCTTAATTGCCTCCTAAACCTTTATCTTCAACATGTTTCTCGCTTCCTGAGGTGTTGCAGGACAAAGTCCTGCCTTGTTGACCAGCTCAGCCACACGCTCCACTAGGAGAACATTCCTGCTGACACGTGTATTCTCATCCAGGTAATCACTGTCTTCAAATCCGACCCGTACAGTTGACGCGCCCATCCCCAGGGCTGCTGTGAATATTTCATAGTTTCTGCGATGGGCATGTGTTATCCCCCAGAGGGCATCTTCTGGAATGAAGCTGCACAGTGCAGTAAGCGCTTCGATGGTGGCAGGTGCAGCACCGATATGGCCGAGCACGATGCTGAAAAGAAGTGGATCGTGCATTTGAAATTTCTTTCTGAGCTCAGTCACCGTATGAATCATGCCCAGTTCAAAAACTTCAATTTCCGGCACCTTCTTCGTCTTGATAATCTCAGAAAGGCAGTATTCCACCTCATCAATGGGATTGCAATAGACAGCTTTCCCCAGGTTGCATGACCCTACATTCAACGAAGTCGTTTCGACCAAATCATCGTAGAGGGGTGCACATCTCTCCTGAATTGTCAGACCGGACACACCGCCTGTTGAGGCTTGGATAACAATGTCCGATTTTTCACGGATTCTCTCCACAGTTTCCCTGAAAACATCCAAATTGGGTGTCAGGTTCCCGTGCTGATCCCGCACATGCAAATGGACCATACCTGCACCGGCCTTTTCACATTCAATGACATCCGCAGCAATTTTAGCAGGATCAATATGAGTGTCCAGCGCCGAAACCGGCGCTACTGAAATCAATACCTTTCTCATTTCCATACCTCTGACTTCCATTTTCAACTATTGGTTATACGTCATACGTCCTACCTTTGTAGTCGTAAAAATTTCTTCTTATTCGTACAATACCTGGGCAATGAGAACAAGCGGCTGGTCTCCATCACAGGCAATCCCATGTGTGTCTCCCGGCATTGCTGCAATGAAATCACCTGCTTCAAGGTACTGGACTTCCTCATTTACCCTGTGGACAGCCCGTCCGGAAACAATGACCATAGACTCCATCTCCGCCTCATGGGTGTGCATTCCAATGGACACACCCGGCTTAAGGGTATGACGCACATAAGCCCTGCCTTTACCCAGCATTTCCTCTGGACCTTCAAAGAGCTTCTCCATAAGTACAGTCCCCTCGCCCTTTTGACAGTTTTCAAGGGGTACTGCAGTCATTTCCTTGGCTTTTCTATATATCACTTGCATGCCTCCATATCATGGACCACATTACATGGTTCAGTTCTTTTCCCAGAAGGTGTAGTGGTTTTCAATAACCTCACCGACACCCGCTGTAACCTTGTTCTCAATCATATCGACAATCTGTCTGTGCAGCTCGATAAATCGAAGACGCTCATCGCTTTCCAAAATTTGCTCCATGGTCTTGATACGTGAAGGAATTGTAATCCGATCGATGTAATTTGCGATATTCTGAATCAGTTCGTTATGCGTTGAGAGCACAATCGCTGTATGGAAGCGAATATCCTGGTCAAGCACACGCTTTGCAGAAGCATGCTCATCCATCACTTCCCTTTCAAGACTGGCCAGCTCTGCCTTAAGATGCTCAAGATCTGTTTCTGTCGCCTTGTTCATGACAACCTGCATGAGACCCGTGTCAAAGACCTTTCTGAGCTCTACAATGGACTCAATAGAATCCTTTTGCAGAATCAGACCGTAAAGCATGGGATCCAGCATACGATGGCTGAAGCTCGAGCTGACAAAGGTGCCTTCCGAACGCTTTATATAAACAACCCCAAAGGATGCCAGTATTTTAATGGCTTCACGAACTGAATTTCGCCCGACCTGAAAAGCCTCACAGAGTTCAACTTCAGTGGGGATCTTATCTCCAGGATTCAGTTCGCCATTAATAATGGCCTGTGTGATCTGATCAACAACACGATCTACCACAGATTTATTTGCTAATGATTTACTAAGTAATGCTTTTTCGGATGACATATCGCAGATTCCTTTCGATGGTTGTATTACAGAGCATATACCAATATTTTAGCATACACAATTATATATGTAATTACATATATAAGACAACTCTTCACGTTTCAAATTAGAGCTTGATAAATTGCCTATTTAGACAGAAGGGCTGTAGATATCCAAGGCACGTATGTGATAATAAGCAGTGCGATAACGGATACCACCAGCAGGGGTACAATCTTTCTGCATATTTCTTCAAATTTAACCTTGCCAATGTCAGCCGCCACATATAGGTTTGGTCCAACCGGTGGTGTAACCTGCCCAATAGATAGGTTGAGTACGATCACCACACCAAGGTGTATCAGGTCAATGCCCAGTGACTGCGCAATTGGCAGAATGATTGGAATCAGAATGTACATGGCACTTGTATTATCCATTACACATCCGGCTGCCATGAATATCACGTTGATGACAAGAAGCATGACATACTTATTGTCTGTAAGGCCAAGGGCCAGATCTGTAAGCTGATAGGCAATGCCCTGCTGTGTCAGCACCCATGAGAACACGCCCGCATTCATGATAATCAGGAGAATGATTCCCGTAGTTTTTGCTGTACTGAAGAGGGTTTCCTTAATTTTTTGATTGGTAAGTTCCTTGTAGACGAACTTGCTTACAATGAAACTGTATACCACCGCAACAGCCGCAGCCTCAGTCGGTGTGAATATACCAGAGTAAATTCCGCCAAGTACGATGACTGGGCTCAAAATACCCCAAAGCGCATCTGCGAAGGCCTTGCCGATTTCCTTTTTGCTGGATTTGGCTTCATCGCTCTTCCAGCCATTTTTCCGCGCGCCAACAAGGACTGCTAGACAAAGGATTGTCGCAAAAATGATTCCTGGAATAATGCCCGCCAGAAAGAGGTCGCTGATGGATACACCTGTAATCATACCATAGATGATAAATGTGATACTCGGAGGTATGACCGTTCCCAGTGAACCGGATATGGCCGAAAGCGCACTGGAAAATCCGGCGTCATAGCCCTGTTTAACCATTGCAGGTATGAGAATCGAGCCGATTGCTGCAACCGTTGCCGTACCGGAGCCTGAGATTGCCGCAAAGAACATTGCCGCAATAACTGCAACGTAGCCGAGACCGCCATGGATTGGTCCGATCATGCTGTTGGCTAAACGAATCAGTCTTTTGGAAATACCGCCCTTGTCCATGAGCACACCTGCCAGAACAAAGAGTGGAATGGTCAACAGTGCGAACTTCTGAACTGTCGCCTGCAGGATGGATGGTATGGAGGAGAGTGGAAAGCCTGCATACATCAGAGTCACCGCACTGGATAAGCCGAGCGCGATTGATATTGGAATATTGATGAAAATAAGTATTGCCAAAGATACAAATAATACGACCGCTATCACGCAAGTTCACCTCGTTTCCTCAATTCATGCTGCAGAATACGAATCATGGACAGTACTGCTGACAGCGGAATAGCCATGCCAATCGTCCATCCAGGGATTTGCATTACAGGCGTCACCAGGTGTGAATTGAACTGTCCAATGACCATTCTGACACCGTATGCGATCCAGATGCCGTAGCATATGAAGCAGATAGCTATTCTAAGGATCTTATGTACGAATTTTGCCTTTCCAGTGAGCTTATCTGTGAAATAGGAAAATCCCATATGGGAATCCGTTTTGAATGCCGAAGCCGAAGCCAGACAGCACACCCACACAAACATGGTTGTCACGATTTCCTGAGTAAAAGCAAGATTCAAGCTCGGGATTTTTCTTGAAAGTACATTTATGAAGGTTACCACTGTCATGATGATCAGGGAAACGGCACACATGTACTCTTCGAAATTATCCCAGAAATCAATAATTCTTCTTTTCATGTTTTCACCTCATCTAAGATAATGGGAGTCAGAATATGACTCCCATTATTGTCACGCTTCACTATTTGGAGATATTCTTGAACAGATCGATTACATCTTGACCAATGATTTCAACGTACTGGTCATAGATTGGTGCTGACGCATCTTTGAAGGCTTGGATTTCAGAATCTGAAAGTCGAGTGAACACAATACCGTTCTCTTCAAGCTTCTTGATGATAGCATCTTCGTTTTCTGCCAGGTAACCGTTGCCCCACTCCATAGCTTCTGTCGCAGCTTGTCTGATGATTTCAGCATGCTCTGGACTCAGTCCGTTCAGTTTCTTTTCATTCATAACCCAGATTGTCGTATCTCTGACGCCGTCCCAAAGTGTCACGTACTCCTGGACCTCATTCAGCTTAGAAGAGTCAAATACACTGATTGGGTTTTCCTGACCGTCAATTGTACCCTGCTGAAGTGCTGTGTATACCTCAGAAAAGTCCATTGCTGTCGGGTTGGCACCAAAGTAGTTCTTATAAAGGTCGATGAAGAGGTTTGCACCTGGTACACGAATGTTCATGCCTTTTAGGTCTTCAGGTGATTTGATTTCCTTAACGCTGTTTGTAATCTGACGTGCACCGGCATTGTTCAGTCCAAGCATTGTCATGTTCATGCCCTCAAGCCAAGTATTGACTTCAGAAATGATTGCCTCATCCTTTGTAGCTGCAACCAGATCTTCTACAGTTGGGAAGAGGTATGGAAGCCAGAATACATAGAATTTGGCATCAAAATTCGCAATATTAACCGGCGCTGCAGAGTGAATGTCGATATCCCCCGTCTGCACCATTTCTATTGCCTTCGTCAGGTCGCCGCCAGAAAGGCCACAGTTGCTGTAGATATCCACTTCAATTTTGCCTTCACTCTTCTCAGAAACAAGTCGCGCAAATTCCTTTGCTGTCAAATCACTCACTGAGTTTGGCGCTTGTGTATGGCTCATTCTTATCTTGATTGGCTTATCTGCTGCATTTGCTTTCCCGCAACCAGCTAATGAAAACAGCATCACACATAACAGCAGGCCACTAATAATCCGCTTCATAGATTGACTTTTCATTGTTCTTCCCCCTCGATTAATTAACAGTGTACATGCACATTTACTATTCTACTATATTAAGCCCTTATTATTTAGTGCATCTTTCAAAGCTTTTGCACCAAATCTCGGACTTGAAAGTACAGGTTTTCCATATGCATCAAAGATAACGTTTTCACAATAAGCCATTGAGCCCTGTGCAAACAGAATTACATCTGCTTCCTCTTCCACTTGTCCAGCCACTGTCAGCATGCGCTCTTTGAACTCATCCTGGTTGAGACCAAATGCCCCATCCACAAGTGCGTCGATGAGCTCAACCGGTTTTCCAAGCTCTCTCGATACACGCTTGATTGTGTTCTTTGTCGGCTCAAGTGTCGTTTGAAGCGTTGCCATAACCGCAATCTTCTTGCCCAGTCTTACGGCTTCACGGCACATTTCCTCGTCAACACGGACAATCGGCACACCGATGTACTTTGCCATGTCCTGTGCTGCATCTGCAACTTCACCTACTGATGAACACAGATTGATGATTGCATCCACATCATTTTGCACAGCATCCATGTACATGCCTACAAGTCTGGCCGCACCATTAGCAGTCACCTGTCCATGCTCTCTTGTTTCTGCCAGAATGCTCGGGTCCTGATATGAAACCAGCTCAACTTCTTTACCCAGCACCTCCAGCGTTTCCCTTTCAACGAGCTCGATAAGCTCTGGGGTTGTACTTGTGTATATGAGTCCAACCTTCATCCCTTCAACGCCTCCTTAAATATTCAAGTATGTCAATTTTGTTTTTCATCATACGTAGGATGTATAACGTTCGAACTCATTATATATAGAATCATTTTATTTGTCTACACAAAATCAAAGAATTGTGAAAACATTTTCATAATTTGCATTAAAAAAAGAGCCCACACATTGTGCTAGCTCTTCTTCAATCATTTCATTTAAATTTATGGACCTACATCAACCCCAGCGCCTGCAGCAGATGATAGAGAATCATGGCGCCCTCAGCCTTGGATGTCATCCCCTGAGGGTCATAGGTGTTACCCAGGCGTCCATCTACAATACCCAGACTCCTTGCTGTATGCACGTTGCTATAGGCATAACTCTGAATCTGGTCGGCATCGTTGAACACATCAACGACACCTGTGTCAATATCCGTGTCCTCTCCGGTCACAAACTTATACAGATTCATTGCAATCGTTGCAATTTCCTGTCTGGAAACGGTTCGGTCCGGTTCAAAGGTATTGCTTCCCACACCTGCTATGATGCTCTTTGCACGTGCTGTAGCCACAGACTGAGCATACCAAGCGGTTTCATCTACATCTGCAAACTGTGAAGGTATATCAACCCTATCAAAACCAGCAAGTCTTACAATGGCATCTGCCACTTCCGCCCTTGTAAATTCGGCATCTGGATTAAATGCTTCTGCCTCAGCACTGAAAATTTGCCTAGAAGCCAAAACCTTGATTGCCGTCTCTGCCCAGTGGTTGTCGATATCCTTAAACTCGACGCGATTCTCCATTACAGCAAACTCGCAGTCATCACAAATATCTACATAAACCAAATTATTGGCGACATCGACAATACCGCCGATGCTCTTCCAAGTCCCTGTATCTTCATCAAGCACAAATACCGACAGTCGACTTTCATCGGTAACTAGGGCATCGTCATATGCTACGGCAATGCGTGTGACATTTTGAACATTTCCTTCACGTGCCAGCGAATACACACGACTCGCTAATTTCAAGTGTCCATCACTCAGGTCGCGCTGGTCCGCGACGCCGAATACGACATCATGGCCTCCGCTCACCACATAGAGTGCCTCAGGTGGCACTGCAACCGATGGCGAATCTACCACCACCCCAGCTGTACTTACGGTTTCCACCTGTTTTTCAGTCGATGAACTGCCTCGGTTTGAATGGCTGTCATTCTGACCCCTTACAAAATCATCAATAAGCCCATCAAATGTATTTTCAAATGACGCTGCATCATAGCCGCTTCCCGGCTTCTTGTTCAGGATGCCCTGGGCCACATTCTCTTTTTCAGACTGCTTCATGTCGTCAAATACATCAAGTTCCAGGGACATCTGCGGATTTTCGATGACCCTGATCACTTCAGACAGGTCAGGTAGAGGATTCTCCCGATTAATAACCTGCGAAATGAGGATATCCTTCACTTGGCTGCCATCCTTGGCATACATGATAGAGTAGATGCTCAGATGATTTGTGGTAATGATCACACGGCCATTCTCTGCATCGTAAGCACTTTCCACGTACTCCCAGACACTGGTTTCAGGATTATAGTAGAAGGACAGACTGATCAGGTCGGCAAATCCGTTCTTACCCACATAGATGGACAGCTCAATTTCAGCATCGACCGCATCGTAATTTTCGATTTCCGCCTCATCGACTACATTGCCTGAAGCATCCTCTGTTATCACCTTCATTTTGAAATCATAAACATGATCATTGTAAATATCGACTGGACTGTCATCTCCAAGGCCTTCACGCAGGTACTTGTCGGTGTTCTGAGCGTCCAGCTTTTCAATGACCAGCTCAAGCCTGTTGAAACCATCTGCGCTTTCTAGTTCATCTTCAATACGGCTGGTCATTGGCACCTTGACAGAAACACTTCCCGACTCAAGCTTAATGCCAATTCCTGCATTGATGATTTCCTTAACCTTTTCTTCATCGATTGATACCTTGATTGTATTTGACGTACTGACCTCCTCGTCAACGATAATGGTAATTTCATCTTCATCATTGTCTTTGGCACCTTCGATGGCATCCTCAATTTTTACATCATCAATCGTCACATCATTGGACGTTTCAATAATCGGTTCCTTGAGTGGTCTGACTTTGATGACGAAGTCCACAGTTGCCTCTGCGTCTCCCATCGCGATTCGTGCAGTAAGAATTACTATACGTTCAGTCTGACCGACATCCGGACGCGTTACCCCGCCAGTATCGGTTACGTATGTTTTGCTGTCACTCTCCCAGCCAACTACCGCACCATACTCATTTTCACTTGGGTTAAAGCCAATATCCTGTGTGACACTTCCAGCATTATCTCCATTTGCATAGACAATGGCCAGACGTTTTATCAGCTCTGCTATGATTTCTTCATCGTTGATTGGCAGGGCCTTGACTGTCACTCTAAACACAGCTTCATCTACGATATCGCCGCGTTTCACCTGCGCAGTTATGCCCACCGTCTGATCGCCTTCTGTATGGGTAGGGCGCGAAACAATGCCCGTATTTGAAACAAATGCTTCAGCATCTGTTGACCACGCCACTTGAACATCATTGCTGCTTTCAAATACATAGTTTAGATTGCGTGTGACATAGTCGCTCGAATCTCCATTTGCATAGTCAATGGATAGGGTCTCCAGCACCTTCTGAACAGCTTGTGTGTCCGTAGGCGAAACTGCGATTACAGTCAGCTTGAAGGCTTTGCTTTCACTGTAGCCGCCGCGTGAGACTGTCGCTGTCAATGTGACCGATTGGTCCCCCTCTTCAAAGCTGGGTTGCGTAACATTGCCTGCCACACTAATCAAGTTTGAATTTGAAGTTTCCCACTTCACTTGCGTTCCATATGCCGTACTCTCATATGGAAGCAAATCACTTGTCACATGCGCCGCAGTGTCATCGCCCTGATAAGTAATGTCCACTCTGTCCATGACATAATCGACTGCCTGTGCATCGGTCTGTGTTGCAATGAGATTCAGTATATAGGTGACGCTATCCGCATCCCCATCCACTTGTGCTTTAAGTACAACCATTTCATCGTCATATACTGGGAAATCGAAAAGGGCACATTGAATTGCAGATCCCGAAACGACCTCTGGCATTTGGTCAATTGAAAAGGCAGAGCCTGTCGTCAGGGTGACACGCGAACTCTCTGTGGACCAAACAATCCTATTTTCCGCGAGATCTTCCGCAAGCAGATTTACTGAAGAAGTAACGTGACTCTGACTGTCCCCATTTTGATAATAAATGAATTCCGGCTTGTTCAGCTTAACTGTAAACGTGTTTACAGCACTGCTGTTTCCTGAATCATCGACAGCCTTGTAGTAGACCGTTACAAGACCCGGCTCTGTTATGGAGCCCTCAGAACCTTCAATCCAGTTTTCCGCGTCAAAGCTATAGTAATAATGTACTTCGCCATATCCGTCTATGGCGTTTGAAAGCTCAAAGGAAACATCATGCTTGGTCCATACACCGCTTGAATACGGAGCGCCATCCGACTCCAGCAGAACGTCCGGAGTGGTCGGTGCAAGCACATCTGAAATTGTATAAGGTCCCGCAAGGCCTGAAACAGAGTTGCCGACTGCATCAAATCCTTCATAGGCCACATATGCATAGCCTACAAGCCCATCTTCTCCAAGGGCTACGTGCTGGTCTTCACTACTTGAAAAGGTCATCCAGTCCCCATCATCAACCGTTACAGCACTTCCAGAAGTCGTATTGCATACAACCGCGTACCTTTGCTTTGCCATGCCACTGTCGGCATCTGAGTAGTTCAAGTCTATTCCATAAGGTAGATCTGACGTATCGATTGCAATGGCCGGACCTGTCGTGTCAATCAAAACATTAACCGAAGCGCCGCTTGTCACGTTCCCAACAGAATCTGCTGCTGCGTACGTCAGCCTTGTGGTTCCACTTGTGCTGATGCGTCCAGAAGCGCCGTCGATCCAGTTTTCACCGTCCGTGCTGTACTTGTAACCCACTGTGTTGTGCAGGTCTGTCGAGCCTGAAAGTACAAAATCAACCGGTTCAGTTACCCATGTATTCTCCACATAAGTCGTACCGTCAGATGTCATCTCCAGCAGTGGGGCTGTCGGACTCAGCTTGTCTATGCTGACATCTGTGCTCTGTGTCTCAGAAACATTTCCCGAGAGGTCCTTAGCCCTGTAGTATATGGTGCTCGTTCCATCCTGTGTTAAAGTGCCCGTGCTCCCACTTGTCCATGTTTCTGCGTCAGTGCTGTACTCGTAAATTACGGTGTATAAGTCATCAGTGGCACCATATATGCTAAAGCTCACATCTTCTCTCAGCCATGGTGCGTAAGCCGCATCACCTGATTTGAGACGGATGCTCGGACGGGTCGGACTGCTTGAATCTACAATGTTATATGGTCCAAAATATCCAGTGGTTCTGTTGCCTGCATTATCTTCAACTTCATAATGCACATAGACAGAGCCTGGTATACGCATTAGGGCTGTGCGTGTAGCGCCGTTACTCTTTGTACTGTAATCCAGTGTGTCGACCGGATCTGTCGAACTGCTCAACGCATAGCGCTGATAAGCGATTTGACTGCCGCCTTCATCACTGAAGGTCAGCTTGGCGCTTGTTGGCATATTTGTCGTGTCGATAACTGCACTTGGCGCCAGCGTATCCTTGATGATTGAGAGTGTTCTCGTAAAAGGCTTCGATTGAACTCCAGACGCATTTTCGACAACCAGTGTAATCCCGTAGTCACCTGCATCCAGCTCAGAGAAATCCGTCATTGGAGTACTCACAGCCGACGTATTTGTATAAATGTCACTTGTTCCATCGTTTACAGTCCAAGTATAGGCAGCTACCCTTTCCCCCGATGGGTCATAGGATGCGTCGACGGTCATCAGGTCTGTACCTTCATATGCATACATTGGATTTGAGAATATCGTAAAATCTGCTATGGGCAAATCACTTCCCGCAGCTGCTGTGGTCGCGAATTTTGACTGGGAGACACTCCATGCGCCTTCTTCATCTTGAACCCATAGTCGGATGATATACTCCGTATCGGCTTCAAGAAGAGCCGGTTGTCCATCTGTCCAGGCCAAGTCTTCAGCCTTCTTGTATTCCCAAACACGCTCTGCAATGCCTCTGCCTTCCTGCGACAAATGATCCAGGTCATAAGAGACATCGGTCAGTGTCAAGGCATTTTCTGCATCCAATGTGAATGAAAAATTGCTGATTGGTTTTCTGTGAACATAAATCGTTTTGACTGGCGCATCCTTATAGCTGATATCATATTGCCCAACTTTGTCAAAGTTCACATTGATGTCGCTCAAGTATTGACCGCTGTATGAAACAGCGCCTGTATTGTTCTCAAAAATGTCCGGTGTGTGAACCACTTCCCACTTGCCGCTCAGCCAATCTGAATCAATGGTGTCTGTTTTCTCAGATTCCGGTGTGACACTCAACTCGAATGACATACCTTTTGTCAGGTACTGCACATCGGTTTCTCGAGAAGCATACCAGGTATCGTATATGTAATCTGCAATTGCATCAATATCGCCATCGTAAGTACGTCCCAGATCATCCTTGTTGACAAAGATGCCCCGCCCGCTGTTTTTCGCAACGAAGCCGCCCTCGCCATCCACGCCAACAGCCTGCACTTCATTGGCATCATTACCCCAGCCAATGTAATGAATTTCTTCATTGTCCATACGGGTTAATATTTCAGGCAAGTCCGCATCACCGGTATTGAGTCCATCAATATCCGTGTCTGCCAGATTAACGATGAAGCGCTCTGATGTATCTTTCCAGCTCGGCTCACGCAGTGCCTCTTCAAAGGTTTTCGAATCAACCGCTGTAAATTGCATGTCAAAGAAGGCGCCATTTGGCATGCTATAGGTCCAAGGACCATAACTACCCTCAAGTAAAGGACTGTCATCATCCACCACATCAAAGAGCTCAGCACCATCATAGCTGATCAAGATATGATTTCCCTGAACATCAATCTCCACCGCATGCACTTCCCGTGGATCATAGTCTATTTCATCAAACCCCAACCACTTGGTATAGGTTCCTTCTTCACCAACAGTCGGGTAGGTTGTAGAGGTCCACCCTCTTAATGGACCATTGACCAGCCCATCATTGATATAGTTTAGGCTACTGGTCGGAATATCCACGACCTTAAAGAGACCTGCCGATTGCTGGAATGCATAAATCCAGAAGGAATAGAAGGAATATGTCCCGTCACTTTTTTTCATTCTAAAAGTAAACCCTTGCGGATCCGGGTGACAGTAAACCGTTGTGCCTCCATAGTTCAAACCATAGTTTGCAACACGAAGAACCTCCGTGGAATTGTACTTTATATTGATGTCCTTTGTACTTTGCGCCGTTTCCGAGGAGTCCCAGAATCCAGTGAAACTCACATTTTGCGTAGACCCCATGACACCGACATCCGTGCGGCCATCTATGTCCATTCTGTCAAATGTCCATTGACCTGTCGTATTCGGGTAATTCTCCCAACTGTTGAAGATTACTTCCGCGTCGGCATCGTTGGTTGATGTCGTATTCATTTCAACAGAAGTGATATCTATCAAGTCTTGCGGAAGACCTTTCAAAACCAAGGCATCTTTCAAATCCGATTCAAATGTATCTACGGCCTGTGCTGTCTCCCCAAGCGTCAGAACAACATCGACATCTTTCTCCTGCACGAGTGAAATGCTTATGTCTGATGCTTCAAAGGCATACGAAAACGGCATGGCCATATTCGAAATCAAAAGCAAAATCATGAGTAAGATCAGTTTTGGTTTATGCTGCCGACACATCTTTCTAAATCTTTGTTTTCCCATTGCACACAGACCTTTCATTCCGCTTGTAAAGTCGATTGTAAACCTATTTACAGTTGACTTGTCCTTGACCGAAATTATGGCAAATAGCCATAATATTCTGAATGTTTCTCGTACATACTCAAATCCTATGATTGTTTTCTGAAGGATTCATCATGCATACACTTAAATGCTATACATACATTTACTCCCATAAACCCCGTCAGTATTCAATTATACTTTAAACGAATATCGAAGAATGCAAATCTTTCTTTGCATTTTTACAGATTCTTGTGCATGTTCAGTCACACTTCATGGTTACAATAAGTTAATCAAATTAACACGAACTGCTCAACCCATTGTTCTAAAATACTTGCACGATTTCATAGCTATGAGAATTCGACCTGTTAATCAATTAAAATTATTTTTTAATCATTCCGTTTTTTCCGCGTCATGCAATTTTGAAAAGTAGGCATCTTACAAGAAAATACAGCCGGACATATGCTAAAATGAACTTACAGTCATTAAATGCACCTCTACAATAATGAAAGGAGCCATCTGCAACCATGAATAATCCCATTGAAGTCATCTATACAGCAAATGCAGGTGTGCTGATTATATCCGGAAACAGCAAAGTCCTTATTGACGGCCTTTGCAAATACAGTAACCCCATCTATTCAGATACACCTCAGGCACTTGCAGATAAAATCATACATGCGGACCCGCCCTTTGATGCCATTGATGCCATTCTTTATACACATACACATCCTGACCATTTCTCTGCTGAAATGACACATGCCTATATGGAAAATCATCCTGAGTCCGTCTTGATAGGTGGACAAACTGTTCGGGAGAAAATGGAGCTACATGCACAAGGCAGGGTCGATTTTGATACTAACCACTATGCTTTTGCCAAGGGGGCCAACCCAGCACCAATCCTTCTTAAAGACATGACCGTCTACCCTTTGAAAACGGTCCATATTAACGATACAACGGAAGCCTACGAACACTATGCCTTTCTCATTGAAATGGAGAATTTGACCTGCCTTATCACAGGGGATGCAGAACCCACCATGCAAAATTTTCAGGCAGTGGACTTCCACAAAGTATCCGTTGATTTGGTCATCGCACCCTTTCCCTATATTTCAACCTTTAGAGGACAGAAGGTGGTCCGTGACCTCATCAAACCCAAACAGATCGCCGCAGTCCACTTTCCAGACGCGGAAAATGACGTGAATGACTGGCGCGGCGCAGCATCAAGAATGTATGAGCGCACAAAAAACAGATTTGTACCCACGGTCTTCATTCAAATGCTCGGCTATAGATATAAACTCTTCCTATAGGATTCAGATAAACCTGGCGTTATTCATCTAGGAAACGAAGTCATACGAGGAGGCATACCATGAAAACATCCCCATCTATCGACCAGTGGCTCAAGGAAGCCAAAGCAGATCCACAAGCACTCGAAGAAGGCATGTATCTGGTTCATAACGGCATTGTCCGCCAGACACCCAAAAAACAGGTTCGCGAAGGCATAGATACAGGTACCAAGGTAACCGGCATGCTGTTTTCCTATGATGAAATCAAGGTCAACGCTGCCATTGAAAAAACCCTGAAGATGGACGGCATATTCCATGTGCGCACTTGGCTCAACGAAGGCCATTTGAATGTGGGTGATGATATCATGTACATTCTGATTGGCGGCGATATCCGTCCACATGTCATTGATGCACTTCAATTTCTCGTGGAGACCATCAAAACAACCTGTGTGGTTGAGACAGAAGAGTCAGCGCATCATTAACTTCCAAAGGTAAATCACCTGTTGACCTGCATCAGAACACACAAAAACCGGACGAATGCCTTCGTCCGGTTTTGATTTTCAAATATGTTTTCTTTCATATAAAAGATCTGCGCCTTTATCCTAAAACGCGTGCCACGTTCTTCAGTTCTTCCCGTATGGCAATATTCTGAGGACAATGTGACTCGCATTTTCCGCATTCAATACACTGGGTCGCCTTTGATGCATCCGGCAAAAACATTCTGTAACGCGTCTGGAAAACAGCCATACTGTCAAAGAGATAAGCGTTATTATAGAGCCCGAAATTCTGCGGAATATCCACACCGACCGGACAAGGCATGCAATAGCGGCATCCTGTACAGTTGATTTTCATTCTGCTGTTGAAGACCTCTTTGGCATAATCAACAAGACCGATTTCTTCTTGTGTCAATGAATTCGCAGCACCTTCTGCTGCCGTCTTCAGGTTTTCTTCGACATGCACCATTTCAGACATGCCACTTAAGACTACTGAAACTTCTGGATGGTTCATCACCCAGCGAAGTGCCCATTCCACCGGCGTACGCTTCACAGGTGCCTTTTCCCACGCCGCCTCGATTTCAGCTGGCATTTGCTGTGCCAGGCTTCCGCCACGCAGGGGTTCCATAATGGCAATACCCAGCCCTTTGTCTGCAGCATACTCAAGGCCCTTCTTCCCAGCCTGATAGTTTTCGTCCAAGTAGTTGTACTGTATTTGGCAGAATGACCAGTCATAACTATCAACAATGTCTATAAAACAGTCTTCATTGTCATGAAAGGAAAAACCTGCATATCGAATTTTTCCCGCTGCAATAGCACGGTCCAAAAATGCGCCGATGTCCAGTGCCTTGAGCTTGTCCCACGTAGTCTTGTTCAGCGCATGAACCAGATAAAAATCAATGGTCTCTGTTTCAAGACGGCTCAACTGCGCATCCAAAAGGCGCTCCATGTCGGCCTGCGATTCACAGAGCCAAGAAGGCAGCTTTGTTGCGATATTGACCTTTTCTCTATAACCGTCTTTCAATGCTCTTGCAACGAAAGGTTCACTTGCGCCCCCTTTATCAAATCCCTTTCCGTGATAGGGATAGGCCGTATCAATATAGTTCACACCCGCGTCAATCGCATAGTGTACCATGGCAACGGCTTTTTCATCATCAATCTGTGATGCATCCCCGCCAATCACCGGTAGGCGCATACATCCAAATCCCAAGAGTGACACCTGCTCATTTGTCTTTCCGAACTTTCTATACTGCATTCGAAACTCCTTCCATCCATTATCCGAGTATTCATTTATCTTCATTTTCACTCTATCACTTGAAGTGCACTCCAAGTCAAGGACCTTTACACGGCGCCTGACATCCGCTTTTCTTCAGCCATGGCCCTATTTAAACGCCATTGCTTGATCCATCCCGCTGTAAATGAGAAAAGAATCATGCTGATAATGGTTCCTTCACGTATGAAAAGCTCCAGAGAAAAGAATAGGGTCATGCTCAAGGATATTGCAATTGCGATCACATCAACGCCATACCGCATAAATGTGAAGGAGTGTTTTCCGCGCTCCGAGAGAACCAGACATACGCCCTCCACCGGAAAGGTAATCGCGTCATAGCTGACAATCATTCCTGCACCAGAGGCTGTAATCACCGTTCCCAGTGTCATCAACAAAATTCGAAGCACATAGTAGTCCACCTGAAGCTTGGCAAGCACTGTATAGGTAAAGAAGTTGATACAGGTTCCAAACATCAGAAGTGACAAGGTCTGAATGATGTACTTCTTTCTTTGGGAAAACCGTGTCAGATACATATAAAATAGTAAGAAAATCAGATGCGCAAACATGGTTATAGTGCCTACCTTTATATTGACCGCCTCTGATACCGCCAAAGTCATGCTGTTGAAACAGCTCACACCCACATTGGCCTTAATGGTTAAGCTGACACCAAAAGCGCATACAATGTAAAACGCATAAGACTTCAGCAGCTTGCTCGAATGGCTCATTTCGCCACGTCCCTTCTATATGATGAGCTCATAAATATGCACATTATCTTGCTATTAATAGTATAGAAGATATATGTAATGTGCAACATGTTTGTATATTCTTATGTGAGATTTTCTGCTGAAATGCCGTATTTCTAGTATTTCCAGCGACTTCACGAATACCAAGTTCATCTGTCGGGTATTTGATGTTTTTACAATTACTTTTTGAGCATCAAATTTTTCGATATTTATAGAAGCCTTAAATATCAGATGGTATTATCAGACGAGTTGGATTAATTAGATAAAATTGGGATTCTTACGAACGAGGTGGACTGAATGTTTAAAAGAAAATTTATGAGCCTTCTGTTAGTCGCTTTTATGCTGATGACAGTGGTGGGCTGCTCGCAAAACGCGCCTGCAGAAGCACCTGCTGAGGCACCTGAAGCAACGGAAGCTGCTGCAGAAGCACCTGCTGAAGAACCAGCTGACACAGTTGAGCTTGAAGACACAGTCGTTGTTTACTCAACACACGGCGAAGATATGCTTGAGCTTGTTGCAACAGAGTTTGAAAAGGAAACAGGCGTTAAAGTGGAATTTATCAACCTTAAAGGCGAGCTTGCTGACCGCGTTCGCGCTGAAAAGGAAAATCCGCAGTCGGATGTCATGTTCGGTGCATCATCGGCAGTATTCCTTGAGCTGAAACAGGAAGATCTGTTTGAATCATACGAGCCGAGCTGGGGCGCTGCAATCAATCCTCTGTTCAAGGATGAAGAGGGTTACTTCTATGGTACAATCCAAACACCTGTCGTACTCTTCTACAATGCGGATATGGTTTCCGCTGAAGACGCACCAACAGACTGGAATGACCTTACTGCAGACCGTTTCAAAGATCAGCTGGTTTTCAGAAACGCCCTTTCATCATCTGCACGCGCTACTTACTCTGCACTGCTTCAGCAGTATGAAAAAGCAGGAAACATTGAAGATGGCTGGAACTACCTTGCTGATGTAGATAAGAATACCAAGCAATACTACGGAAGTGGATCACTTCAATTCCAAGCAATCGGCAGACAGGAAGCAAGCGTGAGCTTTGCAACACTAAGTTCTGTAATCGACAACCGCGAAGGCAATGGCATGAACCTTGAAATCGTCAATGCTGAAAGTGGTTCTCCAGTAATCACAGACTGTATTGGTCTGATCAACAATGCAAAACACCCTGCGGCAGCAAAAGCTTTCATCGACTTTGCAGGTGGTGTGAAAATCCAAACGCTGTATGCAAACGAGTTCAACAGAATGCCAACACATCCTGATGCAATTGCACAAGCTCCTGCATGGATGGGCGCAATTGAACTGAATGTAATGGATGTTGATTGGGGTGCCCTATCGCAAACACAATCTGAGTGGATGCAAAAATGGGATACTGAAATCAAAGACACACAGAAAGACGCACAATAATCCGTTATAAGACTTATTCAGCGTAAGGAGACCTTTTCTCCTTACGCTTTTTGTCCTTTTTTTGTCCTTTCAACTTGCACCTTATTATTCTAGCCTTTAAAGGAGGCATTATGGGTACGGTCACACTTACAAACATTGAAAAAAATTATGGGCAAACCCGCGCGTGCGCCGACATTAGTCTGAATATCCATCAAGGAGAGTTTTTCACACTGCTCGGTCCTTCTGGATGCGGAAAAACCACCCTCCTTCGAATCGTAGCTGGTCTGATTACACCTGACCGGGGAAACATCCTCATCGGTAAGCAGGATGTAACAGAGACACCTACAGAAAAACGTGCCGTTGGCATGGTCTTTCAGAATTATGCCCTTTTCCCATTCATGACAGTCTACGAGAATGTGGAGTACAGCCTGAAAATAAGCCGCCTTTCAAAAGTAGCATGCCGCAAACGTGTAGAGAAGTATCTTGAGATGGTCCAGCTTTCCGGCTATGAAAAACGGCAGATTTCTGAGCTGTCCGGAGGTGAACAGCAACGCGTCGCCCTGGCACGCTCCCTGGCTATGGAACCCAAGGTTCTCCTTTTGGACGAGCCCCTCTCCAACCTGGACGCACGTCTTAGGGCCTCCATGCGAATAGAAATATCAAAGATCATAAGAAATCTGGGTATTACCACGCTTTTTGTAACACACGACCAGACAGAAGCCCTGTCCATGTCCGATAGAATAGCTGTCTTCAACAAGGGAAAATGTCTTCAGGTCGGCACACCAGAAGCGATTTACAATCAGCCGCAAAACGCATTTGTTGCCGAATTCGTAGGTGACACCAATCTTTGGTCCCGTGCTTTTCTATCACAAAACCCTGAATTTGCTAGGGCCATGCAATTGGATCCGCTTTCACTTCAACCGGATGAACGCATTTCATTGAGGCCGCAAAACTTGCACATAAAGCCTCTGGATACATCAGACAGCATGACCGCAAGAGGCATTGTGGAAGACGTCTTTTTCACAGGCAGCCTCAAGGAATATCAGATTGGTGTGGCTGGCCAGACCATCAAGGTTTCTCAGCCAAACACATTCACACACAGCAGACTCCTGGCGGTTGGCGACCCGGTTCAAATCGAAATAGATCCCCATTCGGTTGTCATATTGAAGGCATGAGGAGGTAGTCTCTTTGATCCACGTTACACAACACACACTAAAAAAATGGATAAACTACAGCCTTACAGGTCTACTGACAGGATGCCTTGTTCTTCTCATTCTCATTCCGGCACTCAAGACACTTGAAGTCAGCCTTTCCGAAGGCGGCAGTCTGTCTCTTCTTACCTATACTGCATTTTTCAAAGAACCCAACAACCTGCAGGCCCTGGCCAATTCCATCGTTCTGGCCTGTCTGACGGTGGTCGTTTGCGGAGGCATCGGAACCCTCCTGGCATTCCTTGTACACTACTTTGAAACACCCTTTCGAAGTGCGCTTGACAAGATTCTTCTCATTCCCATTGCCCTACCGGGTCTCATTATTGTTTTTGCATTCATGCAGCTTTATGGTGAAAGCGGCATGGTCACACAATCCATAAAGATGCTCCTGCACCTCGATACGATTCCATATCACTTCACCGGACTCAGTGGCATACTTTTTGTACACGCCTATACCCAATACGTCTACTTTTATCTGAACGTATCGATTGCAATCAGGCAGATCGATGCCTCTCTCATTGAGGCAGCACGAAATATGGGGGCGTCCAAGTGGACTGTTTTTCGCACAGTTATACTTCCTTTCCTGAAGCCAGCCCTTGTCGCTTCAAGCATCATGACCTTCATGTCCGGCATCGGCTCATTTTCTGCGCCGAGTATACTTGGAGGAAGCTACCGGGTCCTCACTGTACAGATTCTCATGGCGAAGGCAAACAATTACATGTCGGTTGCTGCCATGCAGGTCGTTGTCCTGACGGGCATCTCACTGACATTCTGGTGGATGATGGTTGCATACGAAAGAAAAATTCAGTTTACGGGTTCTGTGCGCGGCCTTGCTTTCAAGCCAGTGCATCTAAAGCGACCAGCCTATCGAGCACTGCAGCACGGACTGCTCTTCACCCTGTGTCTGCTCATTGTGGCACCTGTCCTGCTCATATTCATTGTGTCATTTGTAAAACCCGGCTCCTGGATGATCGATATTTTTCCTCACGAATTTTCCATAGACAACTATGTTGCCATACTTACCAAGCCCAGGGTCTTCGCACCGTTTAAAAACAGTATTCTGATGGCTTTATCCGCCGCCCTGGCAGCCCTCCTGATCGGACTTCCAGCCTCGGCAATACTCGTAAAATCAAAATACAAGGTAAGGCCCTTCATGGAGTTACTAATTATGCTGCCATGGACCATGCCGGCCAGTGCTATCGCCATAAACACCATCAACGCATTCAACAAGCCGACCTGGTTCACGCTCAATCACGCACTTGCAGGTTCATTCATTCTCCTGCCCATTGCATACTTTATCAGTTCCATTCCCGTCATGGTCAAGACCCTCGGGGTGTCTATGAATGGACTGAACAATACCTATATCGAGGCTTCAAAGAGCCTTGGTGCAAACGGCCTGGAGACGCTCTACCGCATTATTGTGCCGATTCTGACACCTGGCATGCTCGCTGGATTTCTCCTTGTCTTCATTCGAAGTCTGGGCGAGTACACCTTGTCCGCATTTTTATATACCGCTTCAAACAAGCCCCTCTCCATTGCTATGGTCAATGGCGTCTTTGAGTACCGTCTAGGCCTGGCTATGGCATACGGCGCACTGCTCGTCATTGTTTCGGGCCTGCTGAGCACACTGATTTACAAACTGGTACCCAATGGGAGGTCGATATCATGAAACACGCAGACTGGATTACCAATACCTACAAACAGCATAATGAAGATGCGTGCGGTCTGACAGAAAATGCCGCATGGGTTATGGATGGCGCACTGCCACTCAACAAGACACGGGTGACAAGTGCACCAAACGACGTTGTGTGGATGGTGGACTGGTGGACGCATTACCTGAACCGGTCTTTGTCCAATATCGATGATTCCATTCACAGTATTCTTACAAGTGGGATCCATGCCATCAATAGGGATTTCTCCAAATTTGCAGACCCAAGTTCCCTTTCAAAACTCGACCGCGCTTCGGCCGGTATTGGAATTGTACGCAGCAATGATGTGGATCTTGAATGCTACGTCCTTGGGGATATCGAAATCGTTTTGCGCCTGAAAAATGGAAACCACAAGGTCATTACCGATACCAAGATAGAAGCCCTGGATTCTGAAGTAATCAAAATGATTGCGAGCACCCCTGACCGCAGCAGCCAAATTGTCTTCAATGGCTACACGCAGGCTGAACTGGACAAGCTTCAGCGAAACAGAATGTCCATGAATACCAAGGCGGGCTACGCTATTCTGGAACATGACATCTCTGCTGTTCCAAGAGGGATATACTACACCTTTCCAAAGTCAGAGGTCCATGCCATTCTGATTATGTCAGACGGCTACTCAGCCCTATATAATAAATTTGATCACTGTTCTCTGGAAGGTCTATTTGATTCGGTGGACACGCTAGGTGTTGATGGGCTTATTCCAACCCTCCGCCAGATCGAGCAAAATGGCTTTAATACACACAAAAGGCTGCGCAAACACGATGACGCGACTGCGGTTTACCTGCAGCTTTAACTTCGTGCACATTTATCAAATCAGCTAAAATTTCATGACAAAAAACCTCTTCAATTTGTGAAGAGGTTTTTGATTTACATTTTCGAACGGCCTACTCATCACGAATGCCTGAGTTTATCAAGCCGCATGTGCCTTTGGATTTTTTGCTTCCACCTTGCTATAGTCCAGCTCATCTTCTGAGGCAGCTACAACCGTTGCTGCTGCTATATCTCCAATGACATTGACAGATGTTCTTGCCATATCCAGCAATCTGTCAATCCCAGCAATCAGCGTCAGGCCTTCCAGTGGCAGACCCACAGAAGACAGTACGATTGAAAGCATGATCAGACCACCGCCCGGTACACCTGCAGTGCCGATTGCGCCAAGTGTTGCAGTAACAATAATTGTACCGATTTGCGCCATTGTCAGATCAATACCATATACTTGTGCGACAAACAATGCACATACACCCTGATAAAGTGATGTTCCACCCATGTTGATGGTTGCGCCAAGCGGAAGTACAAAACTTGCAATACGGTCTGATACACCCAGGTTTTCCTTAACGCATTTGATGCTGACCGGAAGTGTCCCCGAGCTGCTAGAAGTACTGAAGGCCGTTGCGCCAGCTGGCAATATGCCATTTATGAACTTCATAGGCGACACGCGTGTAAAAATCTTTATTGTCGATGCATATACAAACAGCGTCTGAAGCAGACATCCCAAATAAACTGCACCAATGACCTTAATCAGTGGAATCAGGACTGCGGTACCATTTGAAGCCACGACAGGCGTAATCAGTGCAAACACGCCAATGGGTGCCATGCTCATGATGAACCCGGTAATCTTATACATTATTTCTGCAAGACTCTCACAAAATGCGATAAAGGGCCTTGCTGTCTCCTCTGGCAATGATGTTGCACCAATACCCAGGAAGAGTGAAAAAGTTATAATCTGCAGCATATTACCTTCTACCATACCCTTGAGAGGGTTTTTCGGAATGATATTGAGCAGGGTCTCAACCAGCGGTGGTGCATCGTTTGAAGCGATGTCTCCAATCACTGGAATGCTCAGGCCTGCACCTGGCACCATAACCTTTGCCAGTACCAGACCAATCGTTACCGCAAACGCAGTTGTCAACAAATAGTAGCTGAGTGTCTTGGCACCGATTCGACCTAAGGTCTTAATATCCCCAATGCTCGATGCGCCAACTACCAGCGATGAAAACACAAGTGGTACGATTAGCATTTTGATCATGTTTATAAACAGTGTTCCAAATGGCTTAATGTATACATTTGCGATTTCAGGACTGTTCCCCAGTAACAGACCCGTTACAATACCTGCTGCCAGACCAATGAATATCTTCGTGGTCAGTTTCATTTTTTTCATTGTCGCTCCCCTTTTCCAAATAGTTAAATAACCTACTATGGGCAGGATAACCTTTGCCCGACAAAATCAGACAGGATATTAGCACGACAAAACTTTCAGAATATTGTATTTTTGCTTTCAGCCTTCTATAAGTGCTGCATTTACGTTCTATGATTTACATATGCTGCTTGGACGAAGCCATGATGCCATCAATGAATTTTCGAACACTGATACTCCCCTTGTCATAGGATTTGCCACGTATAAAGTCCATTTGGATTCTCACCTCTTTGAACTCAAAAAGCGTATTTGAGTATCTGGTGAAAACTTCATTTCCATAGTCTTCTATTCCCATGTTTGAAACATTCTCCAGGGCCCTGAAAACAGCGCGTCTAATACGCTGCTCTATGGCGCTCACATTCGGCGCTTTGCCCGATGTCTGCTCATACTTATCTGATAAATGCTTGTAGAGCTCTGACATTTTGAAGCTGGAAAATGACACGCCATTCGCCCTGTTCTCTTCCTCAAGAAAGCGAACAATCTCTACAAGATCTACAGCCCCCTTGTCTCCAGATATGCCCAACTGCAAAAACAGCTTGTCTATTGATTGGTTCAAACCGCTTGTAGCAGGACTATGCGCTTCTACACCTCTAAACCGTCTCATACTGCTAAAGGCTGTTTCGAAGGAACTGATTACCTGAGCCATTTCAAGCTTCTCATTCACTTTCTTGATGACAGAAATCACTTCAATGACATTGATTGGCTTGTTGATAAAAAACTCTATGCCCTCCTGATAAGCCTTGGCAATCATATCGCTTGACCTTACCTCGGAGATCATTATGAACTGGATCTGTTCGTTTTTTGCTTTGACCTCGGATAATATGCTGATCCCATCTTTCTTAGGAAGAAGCAGGTCTATGAGGACAATGTCAGGGTTCATATACTGCAATTCACGGACAGCAGTTTCCCCGTCTCCAGCAATCCCGACAACATCTCCAAGATTGTTGTTCATAATGATATTCTTCAGGATATTTTGGATGACTTCATCATCCTCAACAATATAGAAATTCAAGTTCATAGCCGCACATCCCCCTCCAGCTTGTCACGCGGAATTCTCAGTTCGAATCTTGTATACTCGTTCAGATAACTGGTTGCTTTAATCGTTCCACCATAATGATTTTCAAGAATGAATTTCACATGGGCAAGTCCCAGTCCGGTGGAAAGCTTTCCAGTCTGCTCGTCAAACTTCGTAGAATACCCGGGCTTGAAAACCAGATTGAGCTCATCTGACTCTATGCCACTGCCATTGTCAAATACGGTGAAGACACAGGCTTCTCCTTCAGCAGTGACATCCACTGAAATTTTTCCCCGAATCTCAACTGCATCAATGGCATTGATAATCAAATTGTTCAATATCGATATCAGAGGATAGTAGTCACTGGTTTGAAAACCCGCTTCAACAGCATATTCGAAAATAATATTCTTCCCTTTAGTCTCAATGATTTTTTCTGTATTCTCTTTGATAATCGACAGAATCTCTTCAGCACGCATGCAGATGTCTGTCTTATCCTCTTCAAGTGTCTTTTCCATGCCTAAAACAACACGGTAATAATCTTTTTTTATCTCGTGTATGTTTTTTGACACGTTCAATGCGTGGTCCTTATGCTCGGGTTCATGGAGCATATTGTATAGGTGATAGCTTTCGTTCATGGTCGACTCAATATCTGCCATGGATTTTTTCAAAAAAAACAGTTCACTTTTCAGCTTTGCTGTAAAAAGCAAGAGCTCTCTAAACTTCTTTTCACGCTGCTCTCGCTCGAATCTTGTCTGATACTGACGTACCACCAAAATAATCACATAGATAAATGCCGCCCTAGCCAGCCCTACTATAATGGTCATAAGAACCGCTTTCTCAAATGCAATCCCTTTCCAGACACTGCGTATCAGTGCCTCTGCAATATTTCCAGAGCTGTCACAGACCCAAAGTGAAAGAAGCAGCTGCAGGGTTGTGTTCAGCTTTTCTCTAATCTTGAAGACCCTGAAGAGCACACCGTACAGAAGATAGTAGATAATCACAGGTAAGTACTGCATGAAAACATCCATCAATGCTATTTCCGGATGGGCAATGGCGTATACAAATGACCTGAAGAGAAACATGAGCATAGCAATCAGCCCTGTTGCCAGTGTGACCGACGTGTCCTCGAAGTAAATCAGCAGCAGGGGCAGCGCGACCACTGCCAATGAAAATCGAAAACTCTCCGACACAGGGCTCAAATAAATCTGACCCAGGAAGACCGTAATCAGACAGATAATACTTAGATTTTCCAAGTTCTTTCGTTTCATACGTTCCCTCTCCGACTATGATTCTTTTGTTTTACCCATCATGCATTGTATGTCCTTCTTGTAATAAATGCAAGAAAAGGGATCCCTGAAAAAGTTTATTGAACTTCTAGAGGGCTCCCTTTTTAGTAGGCCTTTTAAACAGTTACCGAATATGCACTTCTAATTCTAATCCACTGAAATACCAACGGTTTCAATCAAAGTATCTGTCATTTCATCAAGAAAATTCAAGTCCGGCGACATGGCGTACAGAACCAGTGTCATTTCTTTTTCTTCTATTTTCGTAACCCAAACTCTACTGTACATGGTCAGTGATGGGAAGTCATGTGCGATTTCTTCTGGAGGAAAACCAAACTGAAAATAAGCTTCTTTGAATGCCTTATAGCTATGGACTGGGCTGTTGGTGCTTATTCGGCTGGTCGCAACAGTAAAATCAAGTCCATCTATGGTTTTCGCCGAATACTCCGTATCCTCTGTGTCAAAGATTACCTGACCTGACTTTGCACCCAAGCTGCTCAATACAAGCCAGGTATAGTCAAATTTCCCCAAGGACTCCAGGGCAGCTGCATTGACACCTCTGTCATGGAACAGATAGCTGACCGCCTCCGGTTCTTTCAAAAGATAGGCACCATAGAATGCGCCTTCATACACTGAACTAGATTCATAAAATCGGGAATGTCCTGCCCAGGCGTCATATGCACTGAAGTTATACAGAATAGTAAGCTGAACGGGCCTTTCAATCCACTTGGAAAAGGAATCACTCGCATCATATATGAGCATAAAGGGATACCAGTTCTGGGAGCTGCTCACTTTACCGGCTGGAAAGTCAATATGAACAGACTCGGTTTCTGTAAGTGCAGTTCGACCTTGTATCATATTGTTCCATGACATGACCAGCATACTTGGAAGTATTCGGGTCATGGGGACAAGCGCCATAGCGGCAACCAGGGCTATCCCCAGAATCAGGCTGAAGAATATGCGATATTTGACTGCGCGTTTGCGGTATTTTTTCCCGTCTCGTTCCATTCGGTCCTCCAGCTTCATGCCATAAATCCAATACAAAAAGGGGCCTAATTCTATCGGTTTTCACCTCTAGTCATTAAGTACCCCCATAATCGAATCTCTAAATTCTTTGTATCAGATCAAGCAAAGAGCCTTTTGGAAATCAGTGCGTAAATATCCTCAACCTTATCGCTTCCAAGACCTGTGGACTTGATGCTTTCATGAATGGCATCTGGAATAAGCATGACATTTTGCAGCTTTTCTTCCAGCTTGAAAAATGCTTCTGCCTCAAGCGCATCTGTTGTGATTGCCGTCCTGTGTATGACACCCTCTTGTATATCCATTGAAATATGGAGGCTACCCCAGTCGAAACGATGCTTCATTTCACAGCTGAAGCTTGGTGTATCTCCATAATTCCACAGGTCACTGTAGTATTTATCTAAGTAGACCCTGGAACTGCTGCTCTCAAAATCAGCAATCCCGCACGCCGCAATCTCACAGGACAATATGTCTTTGATTGCCTTTTCTACTGCATCCATAATCCTGTCTGCAGAAATATCCGGCGCAACTTCGACAAGATTTATAACCCGTGACTTCACGGAATCAAAACCCTTTGTGTCCAGCTTGTCATGTCCCACGTTCAGATAGTTTGCAATGCGTGTAACGTCTGAATCGATCAACAGGGTCCCGTGATGAAGATGCTTTTCGTCATCATGGATAAATGCATTGCCTGAAAATTTGCGTCCATTCACACAAAGGTCGTTACGTCCAGTGAACACGCCCTCAATCCCCAGTTCTGATAGCCCTGCAAGCAGCACTTTAAAATGCATTTCCATGTCATAGAGCTCACCCTTCGCAATAAATGCGAAGTTCAAATTCCCCGTATCGTGGTAGACCGCGCCACCTCCGGAGAGACGTCTGACCAACCTCACGCCGTTTGCTTGCATCTTTTCCAGATTGCATTCCTGATAGGGATTCTGGTTTCTCCCTATGACAACTGAGTTTTCACTCTGCCACCAAAATACAATCCATTCATCTTCCGCCACCGTATTCATAAAATGTTCTTCATAGGCAAGGTTGACGCATGTATCCAAGGTATTTGATACAACAAACCGGACGCGTTTTGGTCTATGCATTATGCAGCCCTCTATCGAGAGCACCTAGTATTGCTTCGTGCACGGATTCTGCTGCGGTCGGATGCGCGTAAATGATCTTTGCCGCCGCCTCCAGCTTGGTTGCGTCTGCAATGAGGTTGGACAGGGTTGCAATCATATCTGTTCCATTTGCCCCAACAATGGTTGCACCCAGTATTGTCTCTGTTTCCGGCGAACTGATGATTTTTACAAAGCCTTCCGTTTCCCCCATGGCAACGCTTTTGCCATTGGCAGCAAAATGGAAGTGGGATACCTTGATATCGAGGCCCTGATCTGCTGCTGATTTTTCTGTAAGCCCAACATGTCCAACCTCAGGCGAGGTGAAGATGGCGCTTGGAATAAGATCATAATGCATCTCACTATCCAAGCCAGCTATACACTCAACGGCTACAATACCTTGATGGGAAGCCACATGTGCAAGCTGTACGATATTTGTCACATCCCCAATGGCATATATTCTTTCATTCGTTGTTCGCATATGCGCGTCAACTTTTATGCCGTTCTTTCTCTCATTGAGATCCACACCAAGCTTTTCAAGATTCAAATTTTCCATACGTGCCTTGCGTCCAACGGCCATCATGACCTTTTCAGTTGCAACGTAATGCATCTGACCTTCTTTTTGATAACTTGTCATCATCATTTGGTTTTCTGTCTCATAGATTCCCGCCGCACATGCACCGGCATGCACCTTTATGCCTTTGGCATCTGCTGAAGCCCGAATCACATCAGCTGCGTCCTGGTCCAGCAGTGCGAGAATTTCCGGCAGATACTCAATGACATGGACTTCCGAACCCAGTGCGTTAAAAATAAAGGCGAACTCCATGCCAATGACACCGCCGCCAATAATCGTGATCGACTTTGGAACCTCTTTGAGCTCAAGGGCGTCCTTGCTTGTGATGATTGAATCCAAATCATGACCTTCAATATTGATATAACTCACTTCTGATCCCGTTGCGATAATCAGATTTTCAAAATTGATTGTGGCACTTACTTTCTTGTTTTCCACCTTGATTTGCGTATCGCTCTCAAGCAGGGCCGTCCCCTTTACAACTTGAATGTCGTTCGCTTCCATCAGGTGCTCTATTCCACCGACGAGCGTGTCTACAACCTCTGACTTGCGCTCAATCACACGTTCCATATTTATGTCAAAGGATGCCACATTAAAGCCGTAGTTCTCTGCATCCTGGATATGTCTAAGTACTTTTGTGCTATGCGCAAGGGCCTTTGTTGGAATACAGCCATAGTTCAGGCAGGTTCCACCCATACGGTCCTCTTCAATAAGCACAACACGCTTTCCAAGCTGGGCACCGCGGATTGCCGCAACGTAGCCACCTGGGCCACCACCGACAATCGCTATGTCTGCTGTTATGACTTCCTTCTTGGGTTTAGCGATTCCAAAGCTGTACCCCTGAGGCTTGGCATCGGCTGATGAAACACGCGTGTTTTCCTGAGATACCTGTCCCTCAATAACGAGGACCACTGCACCTTTTTTCAAGGTGTCTCCGGTTTTTGCAGCTATTTCCACGACTTTACCGTCATATTTCGATTTGCTCTTCACACTGCCTTTTCCAGATTCAATGGCGAAGAGGAGGTCACCCGATTTGATTTCATCTCCAACCGCAACTTCAATCTTTCCAAGTTTTCCTTCCGTATCGTGACCACTCAATTTCTCAACGCAAATTTCCACTCTCACGTGATCATCTCCTTATCTACACTCGGTAAAAAAGGTGCAGTTTTCACTGCACCCTCACATTTTATTTAAAGTCATTCTCAAACTCGTCGATGCTTGCTTTCATCAGGGTTACTGAGTATGCCATAGACGGGCCGCCGCCGAAGGCCACCGAGACCATTGCTGCTTCAATGATTTCCTCACGTGTTGCGCCTGCCTCGAGTGCTTTATATACATGATAAACGATGCAGTATTCACAGCGGTTGTAACAGCCAATCGCAACACTGATCAGCTCTTTTTGCTTGAGATCAAGCGCCTTTGGTTCATACGCCGCACCCAGAAGCCCCATGAAAGCACCTACATGCTCAGGGTTTGTCTCAGATAGTCCTTCAAGTCCACCTACGAAACTATTCAACATTTCTCTAACATCATATGCCATTGTAAAACCTCCTGAAATTTGTTTGCTATGCTTAATAATATTGTTAAGCATAGCAAACAAATTGTTAAATGTCAAACATATAAAAAAGGATTTGCAAAATATGTTCTTTGCAAATCCTTTCAATTCGTATATCAAATTCTGATATTTATATTCAATTACTGTGCAGTCTGCGCTGCATCCGCTACATCTTCATCGACTGCTTCTCTTTCATCCAGCATACTCTCAAGATCATCTACCAGTCCACCGAAGTAAACAAGAATTGAGTCAACCGGTTCTGAAGAATTCATGTCTACACCCGCCATCTTGAGTACGGTGATTGGATCCTCTGAACCCCCTGCAGCAAGGAAGTTCAAGTAATCTGCTACAGCAGCTTCATCACCTGATTTTATACGGTTGACAATCGAGTATGCTGCCGACATGGATGTGGCATACTTATACACATAGAAATTCCAGTAGAAATGCGGAATTGTTGACCATCCATATTTCTGATAGTCGAGCAGTGTATAGGATGGTCCATAGTATTTGCCCATTATTTCAAGCCACATGTCATTCAGCGTTTCCGGTGAAATAGCTTGGCCGGCTTCTACAAGAGCATGTGTCGCTTCTTCAAACTCCGAGAACATGACCTGAACGTATACAGTGCCACGAATGTTATCAATCTGTTTGTTGATCAGATACATTTTTTCTTCGTCACTGTCTGCATTTTTTATCAGATAATCCATAACCAGAAGTTCATTGACTGTAGATGCAACCTCAGCTGTAAAGATTGGATAATCTGCCATAATATAAGGCTGCGCTTCATTGGAATATTTAGAGTTTAGGGCATGTCCCATCTCATGTGCCAGGGTAAGCGCACTGTCCAAATTGTTGCTGTAGTTCATGAGTATGAAGGGATGTGTATCATAGCTACCCCACTGATAGCCGCCAGTGTACTTGTTGTCATCTTCATAGACATCTACCCAGTTGTTTTCAATACCTTCTCTAAAGTCGCTGACATATTTGTCGCCCAGTGGCGCTAGAGCTCTTTCAATCATGTCTGCAGCTTCATCATAGGACAGTTCGATTTTGTAGTCGGCAGTCAATGGCACGTAGGCGTCATGGTAATAGAGGTTTTCATAGCCCAGTGCTTCTTTTCTGACATCATAATATTTGTGCAGGTACTCCAGATTGTCATTTACCGATGCAATAAGATTATCATATACCGATCTTGGAATATCCTCTGAATGCAGTGCGGCTTCCAGTCCTGATTCAAATCCGCGAGCAGTCGCAAACAAAGTATTGGTTTTCAGTTGGGTTTCGTAAATGGATGTCAATGTATTGTTTACCCCTGCACTGGACATGCCCCGCGCCTGGGCAGCACGTGCACGATAGTCCCTGTTTGGGTCCTCCAGTATTTCAGAAAACTTACCAGATGTAAGCTCCACACGGTTTCCGTTAGGATCACCAATAAAAATTTTGTCCTTGTCTGCAATGGTTACCTTGTCAAAGATTGATTTCGGTGAATCAGAAAGGCTCGATACGAGAGATAAAAGCTGTTCCTCTTCCTTTGACAATATGTATGCTTTTTCTTCCAGAAGCCCTTCCAGAAGCACTTTCTGCTCAGCCAGACGCGGATCAGCAATGATTGTCCTTAGTGTCTCTTCGTCCAGTTCAAGGATTTCCGGTGACACAAAAGAGGTTGCTGCTGAGTATTCATTATAGATATTACCCGCGATAGACGACATTTCGATGGACTCTGACTTGCTCTGATCCAGGTCAAGATTCAAATTCGCGTAGACATAAACATCATACATTATGCGTGATGCCTCTTCATCTAAAGCAAACAGGTCAATCAGCGCTTCACTGGAATTCAGTTTTCCCTCAAACTCTTTTAGCTGAGGTATAAGTTCATTCTTCAATTTATTCACATCTGTATCAAAATCCGCACGTGTTGCATAAATATCAGTCAAATCCCACTTGTATCTGTCGTCTGCTTCAGAGCGCTTGATCAGTTCAATATCTGCAAACGAAAGTGTTTGACCGCACACCATTACAAGAACCAGTAGTAATAGCATGACTCTTTGCCTAAAGTTTCTTCTTTTCATAGTCTATGACCCCCTTATTGAGTGTTGTCTAACATGTCTATATTACCACATTCTAACAGATACATTCTCTGAATATTCTATGTTTTTTTGCATCCCTGCAAGTAATTGCCACCGATCCAAGCAAGGTTGAGGACTGCATCTTTTCCAAAATAAAAAAACATCGACGCTTATGGTCAATATTTTTTTACGTGTCTTCAGGATGATCCGTAACATTGTTCAGCATTTGCTTCAAAACAGCATTGAACACCTCAAGATCTTCCCTGGATATGTTTTGTGTGAGTGCTTCATTGAATGCAACCCCCACTGGAAGGACCTCTTCAAAAAGAGCCTTTCCTTGTCCTGTGAGCTGAAGCTGGATTACACGTTTGTCTTTCTCGCTTCGGACACGCTCTACGAGCCCGTCACGCTGCAAACGGTCTATCAGACGGCCTGCACTGGAATCCTTAATGTACATGAGCTTTGAGAGCTCACGCTGTGAAATGTCCCGATTCTCATAGATATAGTAAAGTGCAATCCACTGTATTCGCGTGATACCACTACCTTCAAGCCTTCGACCGAAAGCTTCAGAGAACTGTTTCATAAAATTCTCCGTAACATAGCTGGTTCACGTCTGCAGTGTAAAACTCATTTGAACACCCCCTGACATCTTATGAGTATATGAGAAATTGCACTTTTATTCAAGTCAGCGTCTCCATTTACATTTCTTATTTTTCCGATTCAAACAGGTTCAGATATGCGCCATAGCCTTCCTCTTCCATTTTTTCCTTAGGTACAAATCGCAGAGATGCCGAGTTGATGCAATAGCGTAGGCCCGTCGGTTGCGGCCCGTCATCAAAAAGATGCCCCAGATGAGAATCACCATAGGTGCTCTTGACTTCAACACGTTTCATAAAGAGGGTATTGTCTTCAACCATCTTCACATTATCCGGTTCTATTGGACGCATGAAGCTCGGCCAGCCCGTTCCTGAATCATACTTGTCTGTTGAGCTGAACAGGGGTTCTCCTGATACAATATCCACATAAATGCCTTCACGCTTCTCATCCCAATAGGCATTGTCAAAAGCGCGTTCGGTTTTATTCTCTTGCGTCACTGCATACTGCAGATCTGTAAGTTCTGACAGTTTCTCCTCTTTGTCATAATTCATATACTTGTCCATCCTTCCTTCAAGTCCGCTAACTTCACGGTCTTCACCCCATATGCGGTCTAGGTACTGGTCTCTTCCCGAATTATGGCGATAAAACTTGTATCTGATCGGATTCTTTTTATAATAGTCCTGATGGTATTCCTCGGCAGAATAAAAGGACTTGAATGCCTCAATACGCGTCACAATCGGACTCTCAAAGCGGCCCGAGGCATCCATGGCTTCTTTTGAAGCTTGAGCAGCTACCTGCTGGGCACTGTCATGATAAAAAATTGCTGAAGTATACTGGAATCCTCTATCAACAAACGAGCCTCCGGCATCCGTTGGATCAATCTGTCGCCAGTAAACTTCCAGAAGGTCTTCATATGAAATAATCGATGGGTCATAATAGACCTGTACGGATTCCACATGGCCTGTTGCTCCAGATGCAACCTCTTCGTAAGCCGGATCAGGTTCATCACCGCCTGAAAAACCTGAAACAACAGATTGTACACCCACCAGTTTTTCAAAAGGCGGCTCCATGCACCAGAAGCATCCGCCTGCGAAGGTGGCAATTTCAAGTTCAGACAAATCCTTTTCTAGGTACACACTTTCCTCAGCAGCACCTGCCTGGGGCCTGGTCATGTACAGACCAAATCCAGCAAGGGTGATAATCAGGGCACCTATAAGTGTCAGCTTCATACCTCTTTTCATAACCTCACTTCCTCTTCACATGCTGACAGGCTTCACCTTATTTATTTTTACCCCTATCACACTTTATATATCACCATTATGGTATTGTTTTCAGAAAGTTCATATTCCCCATTTCGTAGCGCCTTTACTTGTGCCCAAAATCCCGCTATACTTAGTAAACAAGAAATACACACGGCACCAGGATTCAATCGAACAAATAAGGAGAACAATATGTTTCGACTCTGGGGAAAAATAATAAAAAACAACAACATCATCCGCGATACTGTCTTTGAAACGAATTCACCAGAGCTAAGTCTTGACGAGAAGGTCGACCAGGGCGTAGAGTCTCTTTGCTATCATTTCGACATCCAAAAGCCCATGTGGTTTAACGACAACAGCAAGGATTTTTCACTTATTGGCAAAACCCGTTTTATGGACCAGCATTTTATAGAAACCATTGATTTTGACTGCTTTGAGATAGAGATCATCGAGACAAAATAGCAGGTGTATGAAAAACCTAGTCATATTCAGGTTTCTTTTGCAGTAAGGCTGTGTGCTGAATTGTTTTCACATCAAAATTCAGCACCTTAAAAACACCCTGCATGACCGGTCCAATTCCAAACCCAATCAAAAGTGTGCCAAGGCCAATCTTTGCACCAAGCAAATAGCCGATGAGGAGAACCGACAATTCGATAGTGCCGCGCACAAAGCCGACAGCCTTGTCATATTCTCGTGTCAAAGCTACCATCAGGCCATCTCTTGGCCCTGTTCCAAATGCTGAGCCTATATAAGCGTAAGTTCCAAACGCAAGCATAACCATTCCAATGAAGATCATCCCCATCCCTTCTAGGGTGCTATGCGCCATAGGAATCCAATGTAAACGAAACAACACGTCTACAAACATACCCACAAGAAAATTACTCGCAATGGTTCCAATTCCAATACTTTCATAGAGCTGATAGGTCACAATAATTATTACACTTCCTACTAAAATACTCACCATTCCAAAGCTTAATCCCGTTGTACGACTTAGCCCAATATGAAATGCCTCCCACGGCGCCAGTCCCAGGTCCGCATTGACCATCAATACAATTGCCAATGCATACAACATAATCCCAATCATTAATCTAAAATATCGAATCATAAGGTCCCCCCGCTATTTTCAAACCTATAACACAACGACGAAAACATTCTAGCACGCTGGAAGGACCTTTACCTGTATATCTCCATAACAAATAACCTCAGTTTATACGCATACCAGCTCCGCATGTCACACAGGCGTCATCAAAATACCCCACTCATGTCATACGAGTATGTATAATTAATGTTATAGCACCTGATATTCTGGGAGGGACAAATCATGTTTTACAAGTTGAGACATAAACTTATGCTGTCGCTTATTCTAATCAGCGTTGTTTCCATTATTCCAACGGCCTATATCACCCTCAACGCCTTAGTTGAAAACTCCAAATCTCAAGCTGAGGAATTCGGCAAAAAATCTGCGGAGTACAATTCAGAAATCATTCGTATCTGGCTGGGAGAGAAATCAAACGTCCTGACCGGGCTCAATCAGAAGCTCCGACTGGCTCACAGCCTCTACACCAGGCAACACTTAATGCAGTTGTTCTCTGACTCAAATCCAGATTTTATCAGTATATTCTACGGACTTGACGACAACACACTCATAGACGCCTACGGATGGGTTCCCGATGATTCCTATGATGTCATTTCAAGACCCTGGTACGAAAAAGCCCGGTATCAAGACAAGTCCATTACAACTTCTGTCTACAACGATGCCAATAAGAAAACCAATGTAACTGCCATCGCAACCCCCATTCGCCTGGATGATATATCCGGTGTCTTGGCTGCAAATATAGATATTCACTACCTTATAGAGCTCGTACAGGAAATTTCCTTTGGAAAGAGTGGATTTGCGGCACTTACCGATGACAATGGTGAAATTATAACCATTTCAGAATCAGAGCAGGGCTCTGATATTTTTAATGTGCTGAGTGACAATCGATCAAGTATGCTGCGAGAAGGTGTGCAGTACATCACCATCAGCGGCGCTGAGTACATAGTCGCCTCCTCAATTGTCGAAGGATTCGACTGGAATTTGATTCTCATATCCCCTATGAGTGATTTCCTGGACTCCGCACTGGTAGTACGCCACAAGCTCATATACTGGACTTCCGCAATCCTAGCTCTGATTATTCTTGTCGATTTATATTTAGGCTACAACTTTTCAAAACCCATTGAAGGGCTCATGGAGTGCATTTCACGAATTGCACGTGGCAACTTTGACCAGAAAATTGACATCCGCTCTAAAGATGAAATTGGCCACCTCGTTACTGAGCTTGAGAAAATGCGCATCAATCTTAAAAAGATATTCACAAGCATGCGATATCAAAGCGACATGCTCGCCATGAATTCTCAAAGTCTTTCAGAACACATTGAAGGCATGCACATTGGTACCCACCGATTCATGTCCATGCTGTCCCATGACATAAAGACACCCGTCACACTAATCAAAGGCTATTCTAAAGCTATCAGTCTTGGCATTACAGACCCGGAGAAGTTCAATATGTATATCGAACGCATTCATTACCGCTCCGAACAGATTGAGCAAATTGTTGAAGACATTCTCGATAATACCTACGAGGTTCAAGACATTACTGTCAGAAAGAGCAGCATCACCTGTTCGGATTTTGCCTACATGATTTTAAGCAATGCCAAGCAATATGTCATAAACCAGAATAGGACCTTTAAAATGTTCATAGATTTTGGTGCACTCGCTGAGCTTAATAAGCTTGAGGCTGACCTTGTGAAAATTCAGAGAATCGTCAATAATATTCTCTCCAATGCCATTAAATATTCCAGTAAAAATTCCACCATTGAACTGCATATCTATGAAGAGGACCATAAACTGGTAACAGTCATTCAGGATTATGGTGCAGGAATTGATCCAAAAGAGCTTGGCAAGATTTTCAACATGTTTTACAAGGCTGAAAACAGTAAGAAGGGCTATGGGCTAGGCCTATATATCATGAAAGCCCTCGTCACCGCCCATGACGGTGAAGTCATTCTGGAATCTGAACCAAATCACGGTACACGGTGTGGATTCGCGCTAGAAATCAAAGACGCATAGAGTTCGTTTGATTATGGATTTGACCCCCGTCTGACAACGGGCTCTACGCTGACATACTGTAGAACTACCATTCTTCAGTATGAAACTCCCTTTCGAGGGAGTTTTTTTATTACACGCTGTCATATAGAAAGCATTGCAGCGTCATAGACTGATATGAAAAGAACATTCCCCTGAAATCTTTGACGCGTAAACTAATAAACGATAACTCAACAAGGTCAATATAAGGGGGAAGAAATAATGAAAAAAACGTTAGCAATACTGCTCGTCCTGGTTATGGTTCTTCTATCTGGTTGTGGCAAGGGCGCCACATCCTCGGACACTGCAGGACCAAAACAGGGTGAATTCAAAATCAAGGTAGGTCTTGTAACACCTGAACAGGATATCGCAACACAGTCCATGCGTCATTTTGAAGCACAGGTTGAGAAAATGTCTGAAGGTCGAATTGATGTTGAAGTCTTCCCAGGTGGTGCACTGGGCGGCAGCGCGGATATTTTCAACGGCGTTCAGGATGGATCCATTGAAATGTGTGTAAATATCTACCCACCATTTGCACAATTCACAGATGCCTTCCTGCTTTACAACCTGCCGTATCTGTTTGACTCTAAAGAGACTGCTTTTGAGTTCCTTGACAGTGATATCGCAAAGGGCATTGCAGAAAGCATTGAGGATAAAGGCTTTAAACAGCTCGCTGTTTTTGATGGCGGCTACCGAAACGTTTCAAATAACGATAAGCCCGTCACTTCACCGAGCGATCTTTCCGGACTTAAAATCAGAACACTCAACAATCCCGTACAGCTGGACTACTTCAAGGCTTATGGTGCGAACCCGACACCCCTTCCATATGGAGATATTTACGTAGGGCTTCAGACAAAAACCATCGATGGTCAAGAAAATAGCTTCAGCAATATTGCCAGCATGAAATTCAATGAGGTTCAAAAATACGTGACAGATACACAACATGCCTTTGATCCTGTTGGCATGTTCATCAATACAGATGTCTATGCATCCTACCCGGATGATATCAAGGCAATAATCGACGAAGCAGCTGCGAGCACGCAAGCTTTCAACCGAGAACTTGCCGTAAAACTGGAAGCGGACAGTCTGGATAAGATTTCTGAAACAACTGAAATCACATATCTGACAGATGAGGAAAGACAGGTTTTCATCGACATGGCACAACCAACCTACAAAAACTTCGAAGACCAAATTGGCAAAGATCTTCTGGAAAGCGCTCTGCAAAGAATCTCTGAGATTGAAAACCAATAGAAGGCTGGATTTGTATTAGGTAAGTCCGAGGTGTCTCGCTGCGCTTAGTCATTCGACCCAGTGGGACACCTCCTTTAACGTCTGTAAAGGAGGCTTATATGAAACTATTTAGATGGGCAGATCAATATATTGAAGAGTGCCTGCTGATTGTCACTTACACAGCTATGCTCGTCATTGCCACAGCCCAAGTCTTTTTCCGTTATGTCGTCAACTACTCAATTTCATGGAGTCAGGACCTCTTGACCTATATGCTGATTTGGTCCGTATTCATTGGCATCTCTTTAGCTGTAAAAAAACGAAAGCATATCAAGGTGGAGCTCGCCTTCGTCCTATTGCCTGAAAAAAGTCAATTCTATTTAAAGGTAGTCTCAAACATGGTGTTTATGCTTTTTTGCGGCATTTTCTCTTATTTTTCGATTATCAAAGTGTACAAGCTCATATTTGTGTTGCCTCAAATATCCGAGTCTACAGGGATATCCATGTGGATGATTCAGGTCGCCGTTCCTGTTGGCTTTCTGCTCAGCATTTACAGATTGATTCAGGACACGCGTCTCCTCATCAAAGAACACGCTGAAGGAGGTTCCAACTAATGCATATTTTTCTTCTGCTGATTTCCTTCGCGGTCCTTATTTTTCTGTCTGTACCAATTGGTGTTGCCATCGGCATGGCGCTGTGTATCTATGGCTTCAGCGGTGGCGCCATGGGACTGGACTTCATATCACAAGCCATTTTTTCATCGATGAACAGCTTCCCACTTATAGCCATTCCTTTTTTCATACTTGCAGGATCTCTTATGGAAGGCGGCGGCTTATCCAAACGTCTCATCAACCTATCCAACTCCATGGTTGGGCATTTCACGGGTGGTCTTGGAATTGTAACCGTGCTAACATGTATCTTTTTCGGCGCAATCAGCGGTTCAGCCATCGCCACTGTCGCTGCAATCGGAACCATCATGATTCCTGCCATGGAAGAACAGGGGTATCCTCGTGACTTCTCCACTGCCTTAACTGCAGCGGCAGGCGTTCTAGGCACTATCATTCCGCCGAGTATTCCCATGGTCATGTACTGCGTGGCACTTCCTGCCGCATCTCCTGGAAATATGTTTATGGGCGGTATTGGACCCGGTCTGCTGGCAGGTGGCGCACTCATTGTTCTCGTTTATTATTTTGCGAAAAAAAATGGCTACCGAAATACCAATGCGACCTTCCATATCAAGAATGTCTTAAAATGCGCCAAGGAAGCGATTTGGGCTCTTTTTGTTCCCGTCATCATCATCGGCGGTATTTATGGCGGAATTTTCTCAGCCACTGAAGCGGCAGTTGTTGCCTGCGTATACGGCTTTATTGTCGGTAAGTTCATTTATAAGGAGCTTTCACTAAAACATACTGTAACTGCCCTGGTCAGCTCAGCAATCACGGTTTCATCCATACTGATCGTTGTCGCCACAGGATCTGTGCTCGGCAAGATTCTAACCGTTGAAGGTGTCCCAAGAATGGTGGAGCACATGCTGACATCCATGAGCAGCAATGTTTATGTTCTATTGATTGTCATCAACATTATTCTTCTTATTGTCGGATGTATTATGGAAACCTTCACAGCAATCATCATTCTCAGCCCAATCCTCTATCCGATTGTTGCCCAGTACGGCATCGATGTTTATCATTTCGGTGTCATGATGATTTTGAACTTGTCCATTGGCTTCATAACACCTCCGGTTGGATCAAACCTCTTTGTGGCCTGTGGGATTACCGGCATGAAGTTTGAGAATCTCGTCCGTTCCATATGGCCTTTTCTCATTGCACTTCTCATTGCCCTCATACTGGTTACATTCATACCGGGAATTACACTTTTCCTTCCAAGACTTCTGGCAATGTAGTCTAGGTCAGCCCTCTTCCAACTTTATAGTCAGGAATCTACTTTTCCAGGCTATAAAATAACCCCTGAGCCATCGCTTTTCGATTGCGCTCAGGGGTTTTGTTTAATTGCTTATGCCGTGTTTTGGGGTTCCCTCAAATACGTACCCAACACCACGTACTGTTTTAATATAGAGTGGCTGATCCGGCACATCCTCAATGGTTTTTCTCAGACGTTTTATGGTTGTATTCACCAGATTTTCGTCATAGAATTCATTGCCCCAAACCGCGTTGAGGATTTGATTGCGTGTCAGCACAATATAGGCATTCTCCATCATATACTGGAGTAGTTTAAACTGGATGACAGGCATTTCTAGGTCCACGTCATTTTTGTAAACCTTGAACTTTTTACTGTGAACAGCCAAATCTCCACAGCGCAGAACATCTTCCGACGGGTCGATCTTTCTATAGGTCTTGAAGCGTCGAATATTGGCCTTAATACGCATACTCAGATCGATTGGGTCAAAGGGCTTTGAAATGAAGTCATCTGCACCGACGCTAAATCCTCGCATCATATCACTCTGTGTATTGTTGCAGGTCAAAAATATTATGGGCACGTAGCTCACTTTCCGTATGGCCTTACAGACTTCTGTCCCGGACATGTCATCCATATTGACATCCAGGACGAGGAGGTCAAAAGTTTCATCGAATAGTTCCAGGGCTTGAGCTCCCGAAGACGCCTTCACGATTTCCATGTCCTCGATGCTCAAAAAATCTTCAATCATTTCAGCAATCTCTATTTCGTCATCTACAATCATAATTTTCTGCAACTGACTCACCTGCCTCATCTGCTTAAATTTCGGATATAGAACACTCTAATTATAGCATATGGGATGTTCTGCCGGGAATGTATACACAGGGTAACTTAAATAGTAAAATCACATTGACTTTGGTATACTATGACCATAATTAGGCCATTCGTACCGATCATTTTCCAATCGAATTTTAAAACGGGAGAAATAGAGCATGCATGATATTTACACACAGCTACGCGATATTTTAAGAAATGAATACGTCGATATAGATCTGACTAAAAAAAAGCTTGAAGCCCTGGAAAAGGACGCAAAATCTTCGGGACCACAATTTGAGCACTTCAGACTTGCCTGTCTGAACAATCTCACCCACCAGCATGCAATTGCCATTGACTATGCCAACAGAGCGCTGAAAACTGCAGAGTCTGATAACGATACCTTTCTCCTTGAGCACATACATACCCTTCTTGGTTTTATAGCCTATAACCGGGGAAACTTTGAGAAATGTATCGAGCATTACCTTCAGGCCCTTCAATATACCCAATCTCCTAGAATTCTCAATAATATCGGTGCCATATTCGATGACTTCGATGATGTCTACGAGGCTTACAGGTATTATCGCCAGGCCGAAGAGGCTTTTGATGACCCTCTCAACTTCCGCCTGCTCGCCATCATATACAGCAATATTGCAGAATGTGAAACTGCCTTTGGACATTATGACGAGGCCCTACGTTATTTAAGGATGTCTCAGGATCAGATAAGGAAATTCACTGACAATGACGGCACTTCCTATATTTACAATGCCTTAGGGGATTTAGCCTATGTTCAAGGGGACTACGATACAGCAATCGACCACTACACGCAGGGGGAAACCTTTTCGAAAAATGAGTCTATCCTGGTTTACTATAGAAATTTCATTTTAAATCATGCGAATGCACTTTTTGCAAAAGGGGACCTCGAAGGCGCCAAATCCCGCATAGATATGCTTTTTGAAAACAGCTCAGAGTATAATTTCGACACAAACATTCCTGAAATCCAAGAGCTTCTGGCTAAAATTGCAGATGCTGAAGGTCAGCTGGAAAAAGCCTATGAACATTATAAAAACTACATCGAGCTGGTTAAACAAAGGCAAGCTGCCACATTACAGCACAGAAGCGAGAGCATTAAGACTTCCATCAAAATCGCGCATCTTCACACACAGCTGAATACCCTCAGCAAAATTTCAAGAGCGGATGCCCTGACGGGTCTAGCGAATCGATTTGCCCTTCGCGAATACATGAATGGATGGTCTGCTCTCAATGAAACAGAGGCGGCTGTCATCGCCCTCTTCGATGTGGACAACTTCAAGCTGCACAATGACAGTTATGGTCATGCACACGGGGACACCTGCCTAGCCGAGGTGGCACGTATCTTAAAGACCCGCCTGCTTTCAGAATCTGGTGGCGTTTTCAGATACGGCGGTGATGAGTTTCTTGTCGCCCTCATCGGATACGCTCCCAACGAAGCCCAGCAAAAGCTGGAGTTGACCCGTGAGGCCATTGAAGCGCTCAACACCACCCTGTCAATGTCCGAAGGTGAAACGCAGGCCCTTATTTCATGCAGTATCGGCGCTGTGACAGTCGCCGCTGACAGCAAACAGTCCTTTGAAGAGCTCTTCGACATTGCCGACCGCGCACTTTACATTTCAAAGGATCAGGGCAGAAACCGGGTTACGGTTTTACCGTCAAAATAACCATGACTTAGGCTTGATGGATTTCGGACTTTGTCAACAGTCTGTGCCCCCTATGCGCATGCATAGGGGGCACAATTTTAAATATTGATAACCACTTTTCCGGTAAACGCATTCTTTGCATACGCATCAATGGCCTCGATGCCCTTTTCAAGTGATTCGGACTCCTTCATGACAATTTGCAGTTTGCCCGATGCATGAAGGTCCTGGAGATAGTCAAGGCCTCTGTTTTTCTTGAGCATGACCAACTGGACTTTTTTATTGGTAAAGATATGAATAAGAGGGGACAGCATCAGGGTTTTAATGAGCCGCCATGATCCGCCGCCAATGATCAGGTACCTGCCGCCCGGATTCAGTACTTTTAGCCCCTTCAAAACGGATCGGTTCAATTTATTGTCGAGTATGATGTCATATTTCATTGGTTGTTCTGTAAAATCTGAAGTGGTGTAATCCACCATTTTCTCAAATCCCACAGACTTCATTAAATCAAATTTTGATGATGCGTCCACACCGTCAACAATACCGCCAACTTCCCTAGCCATCTGTACACCGAGGGTACCTACACCACCGCCAGCACCATTGATCAGGACGCGTTCACCCGGCTTGATTTTTCCATACTCAAAGAGTCCTTGGTAGGCCAGCGCACCCGCCTGAGGCAGCGCTGCAGCTTCAGCATAGCGTATACCTTCAAACATAGGGACTACCGCGTCTTCTTTCACTGCAACATATTCGGCAAATCCGCCCCACTTGTCTGAGAGGTCCCCAAGAACCTTGTCACCGACTTGGAACTTTGTCACCGAACGGCCAACCGCTTCAACCTGTCCTGCAATGTCCGAGCCGAGAATGTGGGTTTTCTGTGGCTTCTTCAACCCGTTTTGCAGCCGCAGAACATATGGAACACCCTGCAGCATACCAAGGTCAAAATCATTGACAGACGCTGCGTGAATACGTATGAGCAGTTCATCATCGGTCACTTTAGGTTTTTCTACCGTCTCAAATACAAGCTTTTCTATGCCGCCATATTCATAATATGATATTGCCTTCATTTGTGATTCCCCCCTACTACGCACACCCTGTGCTCTCTGCGAAAGCGTTACAAACATTATTTGTACTCATTCTATACACCTCAGATTAGATTCAATTTAAAAAAGCCAGATAAATGGATTAGAATCCACCGATCTGGCCTTATGACGAGATATCTTATCCTTGACATTTTTTATTAATCTTCATACGCTTATATTATAAATATGAATTTGAGAGGTCATCATGGTTGAGAAAAATATAATTGTTTCTGTCGAAAAATCCATTAAAGTCCTAAACGCACTTGCAAAAGAACCTTATAGTTTAACAGCAAATGAAATCAGCAAAGAAGTCGACTTAAATCGCTCCACCGTACATAGACTTCTAACAACTCTTTTAAGTTCTAGAATGGTTATCCAAGATAAAAATTCATCCAAATATATGATTGGTCCTCAAGCTTATAGAATCGGCATGGCTTATCAGCATCATTTTGATTCAAATGATACTATCCGTTCTTGCATTAACGATGTAGCACGCGAGCTTAATATGAACGTCGGATATTCAATCAAAGATGGTATGAGTATTATCAGTTTTTACGAGACCGAACTCTATTCCGATGTGATTTTCGGCTACAAAATCGGTTCTAAATGGCCTATCACACGAGGTGCTTGCGCACGTTCTATTCTAGCTTTTCATGAGCCATTTGAAGAAATTGAGGAACTGATACATAACGCAACTTTAGTAAAAAAGACGCCGTATACTATTACTGACTACGAGCAGCTTATTCAGAAATACCGAGAAACCAGACAACAAGGCTATGCTTTTAGCGATCAAGAAAATATTCTTGGTGCTCTCGGAATTGGATATCCCGTACGTGACATATATGGAGAAGTTGTTGCAACTATTACTGTCGCAGCGATTAAAGCGTCGTTAACCGATGAAAAAATTAATCACATTTTGAAATCTCTGGAAGAAACAGCTAAAAAAATCCAAGCTTTTCTCGTATAGTATAACCACAAAATGAAAATAGATTGCTTAAAAGAAGTACTCAATGATGAGTACTTTTTTTGTGCGAATTATTTGACAATTCAAAATAAGTGGACTATACTTTACTTGTTCATATAGTGCACGCATGTTCATAATGCGAACTACGTATAAGAATAAGGGGGAAGTAATGGAAAATCCGAAACAAGATTCAATTAGGCAAAATACACCAAAACTCAAAATGCCACATACCTACGTTATTCTGTTTTCAATTATCTTAATTGCAGCAATCGCATCATACATAGTCCCTGCTGGTCACTTTGATACAGTATTAAATGAAATTACGGGCAAAACTGTTGTTGATCCAAATTCTTTTCAGTATGTTGAACAATCGCCTGTGTCATTCTTTGACATTTTTAAATCCATTCCAAGAGGGATGAAGGCAGGTGCTTCCATCATTTTCTTTATTTTCATTGTAGGTGGCGCATTTGAAATGCTTACTTCTACAGGAGCAATCGAAGCTGGAATCAATCGTACTGTTAAGAATCTTTCTGGCAAAGAATCCTTAATGATTCCTGTCTTTGTATTAGTATTTGCTCTAGGTGGTGCAACATTTGGAATGGCCGAAGAAACACTTATTTTTGTACCGATTGGTATTATGCTTTCAAGAAAGATGGGCTATGATGCGCTTGTTGGAACGGGGATGGTTACACTTGGCGCTGCTGTTGGATTCAACTCTGGATTCCTCAATCCTTTCACAGTCGGTGTCGCACAAGGTATCGCTGAACTGCCTCTTTTTTCAGGTATAGCACTCAGAATTACAGCTTATGTAGTATTTTATAGTATCACTGTGTTTTTCTTAATGCGCTATGCAAAAAAAGTAAAATGTAATCCTGAATTGAGTTTAGTTTCTGAACTTGAAATGGAAGAAAACAGCCATCACACACAGATCTCTCAATTACGAGACATGACATCCCGTGACGGACTTGTATTAGCCGTCTTGCTTGGTGGTCTTATCACTATTGCTTATGGTGTCATGAAATTTGGATGGTATATAACAGAAATCGCTGCTGCATTTATTATTATCGGTATACTCGGCGGCTTAATTGGCGGTAGCAAACCTAGTGAACTGGCCTCTGATTTTGTTAAAGGCGCAAAAGGGCTTGTATTTGGCGCACTTGTTGTAGGCGTTGCACGTGGTATTTTAGTCGTGTTACAAGATGGACAGATAATAGATACAATGATTTACTCCCTCAGCGGCTTAATAAAGACGCTTCCAAGCAGTATTACTTCCATTGGTATGTTCATTACTCAAGTCATCATCAACTTCTTCATTCCATCGGGCAGCGGTCAAGCAGCAGCAACAATGCCTATCATGGTTCCTCTCTCAGACATTGTTGGCGTTACACGACAAACCGCCGTTCTGGCTTATCAGTTTGGAGATGGATTTACAAATTCAATCATTCCAACATCATCAGTCTTGATGGCATACCTATCTATAGCAAATATCCCTTACAATAAATGGGTTCGATTTGTTTACCCACTTATTTTCGCGTGGGTTATTGCGGGTTGTACATTTATAATATTTGCAAATGCTACAAATTATGGACCTTTTTAGACTGGAGAAAAACAGTGAATACTCATAACAAAACCGAACTACATGAAGCACTTATACATCTAAGCAAAAATATTCACAAGACTCCCGAACTTGGATTCAATGAATATTTTGCAGCAAAATGCCATGTCGATCTTTTAAAAAAATACGATTTTAAAGTATCAGAAAATTATTTAAACTGTGAAACCGCTTTTCGTGCTGAGTTTTCCAACGGTGACGGTCCAACAATAGCGTTTATGTCTGAATACGATGCACTCCCCGAAATTGGTCACGCATGTGGACACAACTTGATTGGTATGGTAAGTACAGGCGCGGCCATAGAACTTTCTAGTGAAATGAAAAAAAACAGTATTTCTGGAAAAATCATCGTTTTCGGCACACCAGCAGAAGAAACAAGTGGATTTAAAGTTGATTTATCCGCAAGTGACGCACTGGACAACATTGATATTTGTATGATGGCACATCCTGCCGATGATAATTATCCAAGCGGAACATCGCTTGCGCTGGATGCGATTGAATTTGAATTTGAGGGAAAGTCAGCTCATGCTGCAAGCGCACCAGAGAAAGGCATCAATGCACTTGATGGAGTCATTAATACCTTCAATAACATTAATGCTTTGCGTCAGCAGACTACTCCAGACACACGCATTCATGGAATAATATGTAACGGTGGCATCGTCCCGAATATTATTCCAGAATATGCAAGCGCAAGATTCTATGCACGCTCAAACCACAGGCGAGAACTCTCGAATCTCACTAGCCGTATTATTCAATGTGCCCAAGCTGGAGCACTCGCATCCGGTACCAAACTGAGGTACAATCATTTTGAAGCTTCTTATGATGAACTACTTACAAATCAAACACTTTCTAGTTTATATTGTAAAAGTGCAGTTCAATATGGCCTGACATTCAGTCCCATACCTAGAGAATCATACGGTTCACTCGATATGGGCAACGTGAGTCACAAAGTACCAACCATCCATCCCTATTTCAAAATAGTTGAAAGCGGCATAGCAGCACATACACCGGAATTTGAACGTGCTTCTGGAACAGAAAATGCTCATACCACAGCATTTAAAGTAATTTCTACATTTGTTACACTCTCCTGTGAGTACTTAAGGAGTCCTGTTCTTCAAAAAAGCATTTCTGAAGAATTTGAAATGCTCCGTAGAACTGTTTTATCAGACTAAACACACTCTGAGTTCAACTTTGATTTTTCAGAACGTGCAGTTCAAGTCGCAGGATAAAAGAGAGGCCCGCCTGTTTCGAATTTTACATTCGAATAGGCAGGTCTCTCTTTTTCGTGTATTTCTTTGTCTTTTCTCTATCTTAAGACACCTTGGAACATATTTCTGTGACGCGCATTTCATCCAGGATTTCTTCTAGGATATCCATGGCGCATTCCACTTGTGCGTTAGTTGTAACGAGCGGTGGCAGGAAACGGAGTACATTTCCATAAAGGCCTGCGCTGATGACAATCAGACCTTTTTGAAGCGCTTTCGCAATGAGTTCCTTCACAATATCCGGGTCTGGTATCTTTGAAGTGCGGTCCTTTACAAACTCAACCGCCAGCATTGCACCAAGTCCACGTACGTCTCCTATGCAGGCATGCTTTTCTGCCATCTTGCTGAATCTGGATGTGATAAGCGCACCAATTTCAAGGGCTCTTTGCGCTAAATTCTTGTCTTCCAGCTTGCTCAAAACCGCTAGACCTGCGGCACAGGCAAGGGGTGCACCACCGTAGGTTCCGCCGATTTCTCCAGATTGTACCGAGTCCATGATCTCCTGTTTTCCGACTACGGCACTGATCGGCATTCCTGCTGCGATGGATTTTGACATGGTAATCAGATCCGGTTCAATGTCATAGACTGAACATGCAAAGAGTTTTCCAGTTCTCGCAAAGCCTGACTGGATTTCATCCATAATAAATACAATGTTATTGGCCTTGCATATGGCCTGCAGCTTCCTCAAGTATGCTTCTGGAAGGGGGATGAATCCGCCTTCACCCTGTACGGGCTCAACAATGAGTGCTGCAATCTGGTCTGCTGGAACTACTGTATTTAAAAGTGTTTCCAACTGATTGGCACAGGCCTGCTGGCAAGCGCCGTCTGCTGCCTTATCCTCGCATCTATAGCAGTAGGCTGATGGAATTTTATAGGTATCATTCATGAAGGGCCCAAAGCCATGCTTATAAGGTTTTTCCTTGCTGGTCAAGGTCATTGCCATAAATGTTCTTCCATGAAATGAGCAGTCTAGCGATACGACACCAGATTTCCCTGTGTATTTTCGCGCCAATTTGATTGCATTTTCAACGGCTTCGGCGCCGCTGTTTGCAAACATGGCTTTTTTAGGTGTTGGGCCTGGAACACGTTCAATCAGTTTTTCAGCAAGCTCTACATAAGGCTCATAGAGTGTAATGTGAAAACAGGGGTGAATCAGCTTCTCAGCCTGTTCTGTAATAGCCTTGATAACACCCGGATCGTTGTGCCCAGCATTCTGCACACCAATCCCCGCCGCGAAATCCAGAAACACATTTCCATCAATATCTTTAATCAGTGCGTCCCTCGCCTCTACAGCACAGATTTGCGTTGAATTTCCAACACCACTGGATACTGCTTTCATGCGTCTCGCATATACTTCCTGCGATTTGGGTCCTGGCACCGATTCTGTCACTATTTTTGGTAACTGGTCATTCATCATAAAGCCCACTCCTTCTTACTTTCTCATCTATTCTTCAATAAGAACACCATTTTCGCTTACATCACTGGTTTCAAGGCTGTAATCATGTGCCTTAGACTTGTGTGCAAATGCAAGGAATACACCGCCCAGAACAAACCATCCGATGACGATTGCCCACTCATATGGCCAAACAAGTGCCGCTGGTGTACCCGGTAGATACAGCGTTGCCATAGCACCTGCAAGAACTGCTGCAATCACACCCACTGTTTTCCCATACTTCACCTTATAAGGTCTCGGCATATTTGGCTCTTTTCTTCTAAGCGCCAGGAAGGAAAGGGCTACCAGGAAGTAAGAAATGACAATGGTGAATCCACCTGCGTCTACCAACCAAACAAGCATTTTTCTTCCAAGGAATGGTGCCGCTGATGAAAGTGCACCAATGAGAAATACTGCATTGTAAGGTGTCTTGTATTTAGGGTGCAGCTTTGCCAGAAATCCTGGAAGCATGCCTGATTCCGCCATGGAGTAAATGGCGCGGCTGCCGCCAACGAAGAATGAATTCCAGCTTGTCAGAATGCCGCCAATTCCCGCCAGTACCATGAGATTTGAAGCCAGTGTACTTCCGCCGAATACTGCTTTCATTGCATCTGGTGTTACAAGTGATGACGCTTCAAGAAGAGATGCGTCTGCTGCTCTTGAAACAGCGAAAATGATCATTATGTACCATGCAATTGCCATGACAACCGACACGATAATCAATTTACCGATTACTTTAAAGGGCAGGTTGATTTCCTCTGCAGCCTGTGGGATGACATCAAAGCCAACAAACATGAAAGGTGTCATAACCATGACCGCAAATATCCCCTCAGCGCCTGTTGTAAAGAGGGGCTGAACATTGGCAGCTGAACCATTTGCGATAGAACCGCCAAAGAAGAGAAGACCCACACATGCAATAACAACGGTGAGCACACCCTGCATGACTGCCGCTGGCTTAATGCCAATATAATTGACGATGGTAATGGCAATTGAGCTGATCACACCCAGCATAACCCAAGTCATGTAGACATCGTAGCCGGCGATATTGTACATAAAGCCCTGTATATAAGACGGGAACAGGTACTCTACAACCGTTGGAAAGGCAACTGCTTCAAAGGATACAACAGAAACGTAGCCCAGTATGATGGACCAGGTACATATGAAGGATGCCTTGTACCCCAGACCTCTATAGCTAAAAACGTGTTCGCCGCCACACTGTGGCATGGCTGATGTCAACTCTGCATATGTCAGACCTACAAATACAACAAGTACGCCACCTAAGGCAAATGCAATCATTGCACCCAGTGCACCTGCTGTTTTAATCCATTCACCTGACATTACGATCCATCCCCAACCGATCATAGCGCCAAATGCCAATGCAAGAACATCCTTCCTAGATAAGACTCGTGAAAAATTGCTGGTATCGTTATTCATCTTGCCCTCCTCTTCAAATCCCTACCTTATGAGTGCGTCCTACATACTTACTGAAAAGAGTTTATAAATATCTTCCTGCTGTGCTTCTACAGGGTTGTTCATAATTCCGGGCTGGCTGACCTTGATCGTATTTTCTGTCATCCAGTCAAGCATGTGCTCCTTAACACCTAAATCCGTCAGATTGATATTGAGCTCCAAATCTTTACGAAGCTGGTCTACCGCCTCTATGGCCTTTCCGGCAGCGACATCTGCACTCAATCCATCTACCGACTGACCCATTGCCTGTGCGATTTTCATATATTTGTCTTTACGTGCATCCAGATTGAACTGCATAAAGGCAGGCATTAAAGCTGCGAGACCTTGTCCATGGGTTACATTCAGCAGTCCACTGAGTGGATGCTCCATCCCATGCGCAAGAGCTACACCTGCCATGTCAATGACCATGCCCCCTATGGTATTTCCCAGGCAAAGAGGTTCCCAGGAAGCGACATCGGACGGATCCTGATAAACCTTGACCACACTCTCAGATATAAGGCGTATGCCTTCAAGGGCTAGCATTTCGCTCAGCGGATTGGCCTGATTGGAAACATAAGCTTCAATGCAATGACTGAGTGCGTCAAAACCTGTTGATGCGATGATTCTCGGTGGCAATGTTGTCATGAGTTCAGGGTCAATGATGGATACCGCTGGATAGAGACAGGCTTTTTTAAGGCCCTTTTTGTCTTTGGTTTCTGGATCTGTCAGTACGGCGATACTGTCTCCTTCACTGCCTGTGCCCGCTGTTGTTGTCGCCAATATGACTGGAAGCGCCTCTTCCCCATGCTTGCCGTAAACATATTCCATGATAGGGCCTGCATTGACTGCACTGAAGGCAATGGCTTTGGCACAGTCCATTGAGCTCCCGCCGCCCAGGCCTATAATCACATCACATTGCTTTGACTTTGCAAGTGCCACACCCTCATTCACCTCGGAAACCGTCGGATTGGCCGGCACCTTGTCAAAGACCGTGCTTGTAACACCTTCTGACTCAAGAAGCTGCATGACTCTTTTCAACAAGCCGGTTTTCTTTGTGCTGCTGCGTCCTGTAACGATGAGTGCATGCTTTCCGTATTTTTTTGTCTGCGCACCGATTTGATTAATGGCACCCGAACCGAACATCAGGTTTACTGGCAGGTTGAAATTGAAATTCATAGTATGACGCCTCCAAGACAAACTTATACAAAAATTAAAGACCCCGCGTTAGATTAACGTGAGGCCTCAGTGCCGAATGTTTTATGTTACGCCAAATTGTTCTGTGACGTTTGTTGTAAATATATTAGCATATGGCATATTTTCTTCAATGGATGCGAAGTACAGTTTCTTTTGTGCTGCCAGCACAAGTATTGCAATATAATGTGAATATTATATACTATTCATTAATAAAAATACACAGAGGTGATTGCGTGTCCATTCAAATTCAAGATGTGCTCAAACTGAATTCATTTAAGATGTGCTCTGTCTTGGCAGGCCAACATCATTTAAGTAAAAACGTCAGCTGGGTCTATTTGGCCGAGACTTTTCCAGACATTCACGATACATTTAAATGGCTGACTGGACAGGAACTCCTCTTCATCGTCGGATACAGCATCAAAAACAGCACTTACACCTTTCTGGATATGGTGGACCTTGCCTATGAAAAGGACCTATCTGGCCTTGTGGTTTTTCTTGGAGACTATATCAGCGCCATTCCAGACGAAGTCATTGAGCGGTGCAACGATTATGGCCTGCCCCTCATCACCCTGCCGTGGGCGATCAAATACGTCGATGTGACACAGGAAATCACACGGGCCATCATCAAGTCGGAAAGTAGGCAAAAGGCGGTCTTTGACCTGATGGATGCAGTCATTTTTTCTGAAATCATCGATGCCAACAGCCTCATCAAACGAGCTTATGCCTTCGGCATTGATTTCACCAGGGCCCACCGGATTCTTGTAACCGATATTGACCAGTTCAACACCTACATCGATCAACACATTGCAAATGACGAATTTCAAGTATTCCAGCTAAAGAGCATTCTCTTCGACACCGTTGTGAGTACCCTTTCCAGTCATGGCATTCATACAGTTCATATGCAAAAAAGCGACAGTGTCATTTCTCTGATTGAGAGTACCCGTATTTCAGACCCACTGGTCGCAGAAATCGGCAATGCGGTTTCGACCACGCTCTCAAAGTCTTATCCTGGGCTTACGGTGAGTATAGGTCTTGGTTCTGCCTACGATGAAGTCGCGCAGCTGCGCCACAGCTATGATGAAGCCGAGCAGGTTCTTCGTCTGAAATCGACAGGTGTCATTAATAAGGCTGTCTATGCCTATGACGATCTGAATTTTTATGCTTTGCTGTGTCAGATTGAAGACACTGCGCCACTCAGACGTCAGTTTCCACGCCTGATTAAGCCGATCATTGACTATGACAAGGCCAACAGTTCAGAACTGCTCCACACCCTGGAGCACTACCTCTACTCCAGCAAGAGCCTGTCACAGACTGCAAAAGAGCTCTTCATTCACAGAAATACCGTCAAGTACAGAATCGACAAGGTAAAGCAGCTCACCGGTCTTGATTTCAGGAGTATGGAGGTCTGCTTTAACGTGCTTTCTGAAATTAAAATCTGTCGTTTTCTCAAACCACTGAACAATATGAAGTGACATAAAAAATAATCCCCCTCTTTACGGAAGCATATCAACACCAGAGGGGGATTTCTTATAAAATCGCTTCATTTAGATTAATACTAAAATATGCCCACAAGTGGCCTTGGTTCATTCCCTACCCCCCATGGAGAGTTTTGATTTCTAACAACATTCCCATTTGCACCACCCGATACACTTTCAAGGTCATCTTCGGACAGTTCAATATCTTCATTTGCTGCAACTTTCAATTCTTCGATTGTAAATATGTAACTATTTTCGTTGGCATACGCCACGATTTTTTCCACGTCACTTCCAAGTGCCTTTACTGCTTCCATCATTTCTGGATTTGCCACAATATCATCGTTAAATCTTTGAATTTCACTTGTCATATCTTGATCTCCTTTTCATAGTTATTTTTCTTCACTGCCAAGTCTTTGAATTTCAAAATTTGCATCCTTCCAATCTTTAGATAAAATAGGATCGCCTTTTTTCTTAAGTGTATCTCTGAAGTTCAAACCACCGGTCACACCATCCAAGTCGTCGTCCGATAGCTCATCAGGTTCTTCGCAGACTTCTTTCGAATCATCTGTTGTACATTCGCAACCCTTTTCACAGTCAACCCACCCCCGTGGCGATTCTTCTATGAAATCATATGCTGTTACCGGATCTTCAAGGGCGAGGGCAATCACGCGTCCATCACATTTCAACACCAAATGATGTTCTACTAAAAAATCAAGTGCGTCAACGATATCTACTTTTGGTACACCAGATGCCATCAACTCCGCACATAAATTTTTTTCTTTGACGGCCTTATCACACATTTTATAAATCTCTGCCTTGATTCCAGTCAGCTCAATCAAAGGCATTTTGGCAATATGCCGTGTATCATGAATCAGTATCCCCTGTTCTGTATCTTTCATGAATAGGTTTTGGGGATTGCCACTGCTGAAATCACGAATCCACGCATATACACTGCCCATCAGGCGATTAAGACCTTTTCTCTTAAACAGAACTTTCATCATCGGATTATTGTCAATCGATGCTTCAAAGGTATCTTCAAACGTATAGGACAAATCACGTACAAGCTCTTTATCAAATGGATACATAAAGTCATATACCGGATAATGTCTTAACTTCAAGCCCAGCTGATCCCGCTTATCAAAATAATCACTATTCCGCTGATATTCAATTTTAAGAAAACCCTGTGGGGGCGGTAAGTGCATCAAGGCTGGAATCCAGTCAGCCATTTCCTCATACCACATTTCAACATCGTCTGGCAGCCCATATAAAATCGACCATTTGATGCGAATGCCGTACTGCTTACTCCATTTTAAAGTTTGAATATTATGCCAGGCTGTAACCCCTTTTCTCATATGCTTTAAGGCACCCGAATGGAGACTTTCAATGCCTGGTTGACATTCAGTAAACCCCGCACGTCTCAAAATTTCAAAATCTTTTCTCTCAAGATTTGAACGTATTTCTGAGAAAATCTTATAAGGTGAACCCGTCTCAATTAGTAATGGCAGTAATGTATCTAAATATCTATTTTCAAGCATATTGCCTAGCAATTCAATGCGCTGGACACCATATCTCTCACTCAAAATATTCATTTCATTTAGTACTTCTTCATAGTCTCTATACCGGAATGGGATTCGGGGTGCATTCAGTCCGCAAAACCGGCATTTTCCATGCGCACATCCTCTCGATGCTTGAATTGGCAATGCTGGATGTATTATTTTTCTAAGCTCAGGCATGCTATTCAGTGTTTTAAAATAGTCATCAAAATTAGGGAGTACCTGTTCATTAAATGACTCAGCAACCGACCAGTATCTATTATCGCCTTCTACTTGCGGATACCCTAGTGCTCTATGTACTGGTGCAAATACCCCTATTGGCAGACTGCCCTCTGGAATCGAACGTCCATACTCAAATATTTGTTTCACCAAAGGTCCAATTAAATCCTCGCCTTCTCCGGAAACAACATAATCAACCCAAGTAAACTGACTATGTATCGTCTTCCCCATTATCGTTTCACACTCAGATCCTCCCATAAGTGTAATGACATCTGGATTTAAGTCTTTGATTGTCCTGAGTAGTGCAAGAGAGGGTATTTTCTGAAAAAAACTCGAACTGCAGGCAACCACACTCGGAGATACACTTAAAATCTTCTCTGCCAATTCCCTTACCCATTGTGTTGCTGTATTGCGCACTGATTTAATCTCTTTTTTAAACGCTTCAATATCAATATTTTTCCAATAATTCGTTTGGCCATATATATTTTTCAAAAATGCATCTTCATCATAATTTCCTTCTGGAAAAACTGTGGGTAAAAATATCCATTCCTCGAACGGAAGACGCGCACTTCCATTATGATATGCATCGTATTTTTCGTATCCAATTTTTTCACAAAACTCAAGATTTCCATAAATGCTCCTGGTTTTAATCCCCTCTTTTTCAAGAGCAGACTGCAGCAGACCTAAAGCAAGTGACGGCAGTTGCGGATTGTAGTAGGGCATTGTCACCAGACATACTTCGATTTCCTGCTTATATTCAATCATAGACATGTCACGCTCCTTGAAGGTGCTTGTTTTGAAAAATCAACATTTTCCATTAACAAGCCTAAATCAAAAATTTGTTGAATAGACTGAATTACACCAATTGTGTTCCTATGTTTTTTTGAAACCAAATCTGTGATTTCAGAAGTCGTTAAATTGCCTAGATTTATAAGCTCCCCTAAATACTCTAAATGCTGTAAACCCTTAAATTTATAGGTCTTGTATGTGCTTTTCAGTTCAAATCCATTTTCCAAAGATATGTAGTCAAGATCTTCTCTGAAAGCCAGTACTTGTTCCGGTCGTGTTGCTTCATGCATGTTTTCCACTGTATTCTCGATAAAAATTTCTAGTTCCTTTGCTGTTTTAAATTCCCCAGATGCAAATGTTTGGTAGCCTTTTGGATTTTTATCTGTAGGTGGACAAGGCGCAATCAAGCTTATAGTCCCTTCAACCATATTAATTAAAAAGCCAGTGACACAAGCCGGCGTATGATCTTCTAAACTCTCAATTTTCTTTTCCTTATGCTGTCGATTGCGTCCTGCATTTGCCATTCCCGATTGGCCCCGCTCCGTATATTGGTGCAGCAGTTCTGTATTTATCAGTTCTTCTGCTGAATAGTCTGCATGCAGCTGATGAAGCATACTTTTAGAAAGCAGTGAAAAGCGATCAACACTTGTTGCATGTTCATTTCTAAGTTTGAGCAGCGCTTTGGTCCAGTCTGGATTACGTGTCGCTGCTGCTGTTGTCGTTTGAGGATAAATTCCTGTAATCTCTCCATAATCCTGAATGAACTTGATATAATCTGGGTTATCCGATGGATCGGTGGCCCAATAGCACATGCCACCTCCAACAGCTTCTCCAAAATACTTCACCATTGCCTTCAGAACAGATTGCCAGAGTAGTCTGTTTTCATCTGTATAGGCAAACCACGCTTTTAAGCTTTCTGTTGCAAGAGCGCAAAAAGGACACTGCAAAGAACAGCCCAGACTCAGCTCAAAGGCCACTATTCTATGATGCAAACTTTTACTTGTCACGTGAGGCACCTGACTTTGGCAGCGCACGACTTGTCTTTCATGCCACTTATTAAACCGCTTGTTTGGAGTCTCTCGTATAAAACGAAGCCATACGTCCCGCTCCGCTCTATTCGCTTCACATATACGATTCCAAAACTTCAGTTGCGGTGCATCTGTCAACGCTTCATTCTCTATACTGTGACATTGATTTTGTTCTGAAATCAGTGCCAGCATTTGCACTGGATCTACACCTTCAATACCTTTATTTTCAAGTAAGGGGGCAGCGTTTTTGGGGGCTGAAATAAGAGCTTCACTGAAATTTGAATCTCCGTAATAGCACTCAAAAAAACGCTTTATATGAGCGTAAAGCTTTCTTTCAGTTTCTGTCATGTCGGTTATAATTCCGTCATGTACTTTTCTTGAACCCATATAGCCCCCTTAATTTCCTCGCTCTACTGCATGAGTACTTTACTAAAATACAGCTACGATTACATCAACACCTGCAATTGCGTATACAACGCCACCGCCAGTGACACTTCCAAGATCATCGTCTGACAATTCGACTTCTTGTTCAGTTGCGGCTGCCTTCAAGCCTTCAACTGTGAATGTATAGCCTTTTTCATTTGCATATGCAACGATTTTATCTAGATCGCTGCCAAGTGTCTTTACTGCCTCCATCATGTCTGGATTTGCTACAACATCTTCATTGAATCTGTTAATTTCATTTGTCATTCTTCTCGCTCCTTTTTATATAAATTCATTATTAGAATACACTAACTACTGCATTCACACCTTGACCTCCGCCTACAATTGGAGTAATCCGCTCTGTACCTTGATTTCTGTTGCCATTTTGATTTGCCCCACCAGTCACACGATCAAGGGCGTCCTCAGAAAGTTCTACTTCCTCCTCAGTTGCAGTTTCCTTTAATCCTTCGACAGTAAATGCATAACCCTTTTCATTTGCATATGCGACAATTTTTTCCACATCACTTCCAAATGCCTTTACTACTTCCATCATGTCTGGGTTTGCCACAACATCTTCGTTAAATCTGTTAATTTCGTTTTTCATTTTCAATCCCCTCGTATAATAGTTTTATAGAGATAACTCTCTACATTAAGTGTGTTCCACCAATATCTTTTGTAATTTCATATGATTAATAACGCATGCAAACTGAACTTCGACTCACACGTGAACCCATCCTAGTGGTGATTCCTCATTCGCGTCATATGCAATAACCGACTTATCGAGTGCAAGTGCAATTAACCTGTCGTCCACCTTTAAAAGCAAGTGGTGTGATATTAGAAACTTTAAGGCATTCAGTATGTCTTCTAGCGTCTCTCCACCGGCTATGAGTGTCTCATGCAAATCCAATTCCTTAACTGCCTTGTCGCATATTCGATAAATTTCCGCTTTTAGCCCAGTTAATTCAATTAGAGGCTCTTTGGCGATATGTCGTGTATCATGAATAAGAATGCCCTCTCCTGTATCTTCCATAAACAGAGACTGAGGGGTATTCCCATGAAAGTCATGAATCCATTCGCGAACCTTGTTCGACAAAAGACTAAGTCCCTTTCTCCTGAACAAAAGCTTCATCATTGGGTTCTCATTAATTGTTGCTGAAAAAGTATCCTCAAATGCATAGGAGAGGTTGCTAACACTCTGTACATTGAATGGATAAATATGATCATATATTGGATAGTGCCTCAATTTTAATCCCCACTGATCCGGATTTTCAAAGTAAGTGCTGTTGCGGTGATATTCAATTCTCAAGAGGCCTTTTGGCGGCTCTAAATGCATCAGGGCTGGTATCAGTTCAGCCATCTCCCCGTACCATGTATCCACATCATCTGGCAAACCAAATAGAATAGACCAGTAAATTCTAATGCCATATTGCCTGCTCCACTTTAGCGTTTGAATATTATGCCAAGCCGCTACACCCTTCCGCATGCCTTGCAAAGCGCTAGTATGGAGACTCTCAATCCCCGGTTGACACATCGTTATACCTGCACGCCTTAATAACTCAAAATCTTTCTTATCTATATTGGAGCGTATTTCTGAAAATATCTTATAAGGCGCGCCACCTTCCACCAAGGATGGTAAAAGGTTGTCAAAATACCGCTTTTCAAGCATATTGTCCAGAAATTCAAAATGCTGTACTTTATAGCGTCCACTCAAAGTATGCATTTCTTTGAGTACATCAGTATATGATCTATAACGGCATGGCATTTGTGGTGCATTCAATCCGCAAAAACGACATATTCCATGTGCACATCCACGCGACGCTTGAACAGGTAAAGTTGGACGAACTCTTCTAGAAATATCCGGAAGTCGTTTTAATGTATTGAAATAATCGTCAAAATTGGGTATAACCTGCTCATGGAAAGACTCCGCGACTGCCCAGTACCTATGCTCACCTTCTAATTCCGGATACTTCGATATTCTATGTAACGGTGCAAATACACCTATTGGCACAGTGTCTATAGGTATCAATCGTCCCTGCTCAAATATTTGCTTTATCAAAGGTCCAATTAAATCTTCACCTTCACCAGAAATTACAAAATCAACCCAATCAAAATGCTTATGAATAGCTTCCCCCATTACGGTTTCACACTCTGCGCCACCCATAAGTGTTATGACATCTGGGTTTAGCTGCTTAATTGTCCTGAGCAAAGCCAATGAGGGCATTTTTTGAAATAGGCTTGAACTGCATCCAACAACACGAGGAGATAAACTCAGAATTTGCTCTGCACACTCACGAATCCATTTTTGTGCAGCTTCATGTACCTCCCGAATCTCCTTCTCGAATTGTTCTTGACTCACCTTCCGATAGTTTTTAGATTGAATATACAGTGCTTTCAAGCAGTCACTTTCATCTGAATTACGCTCAGGAAAAACCGTGGGTAAGAAGGTCCATTCTTCTATAGGATTCCTCGCGCTTCCGTCGTGATGATTAAAATACTTCTCGTATCCGATTTTTTCACAAAATTCCAGATTTCCATATATACTCTTGGTCTTAATGCCTTCTTTTTCGAGTACAGACTGCAAGAGTCCAAGCGCTAGTGATGGTAATGGAAGGTCGCTATATGGCATGGTTACCAGACAAACTTCAACGCTTTCCTTATTTTTTACTAATGACATATAATGCTCCTTAAAAGTGCTTTTCACTAAAATATGAAGTCTTCTTCCAGTAATCCTTGATCAAAAATTTGTTGAATAGACTGCACCACTCCAAGAATGTTCATATGTCTATGAGAGACTCGGTCTATGATTTCAGAAGTGTTAAGCCTCCCTTGATCAATAAGTTCACCTAAATGTTTCAAATGCGATTCACCTCTGAAAATATGTGCCTTGTAAGCATTCTGCAGCTTGAATCCATTTTCCAAAGGAACATACTTTAGGTCCTCTCTAAAGGCAAGTATCTGTTCTGAACGAACTGTTCCATGCATACTTTCAATGGTTTTACCTATAAACAGATCCAGTTCTTGCGGAGTTTCAAAATAGCCCAAAGCACATGTCTGGTAGCCTTTTGGATTTTCGTCAGTAGGCGGACAAGGTGTAATTAAACTCACAGTTCCTTCGACCATGTTTATCAAATATCCTGTAACACAAGCAACTGTATGATCTTTTATTACATCAGAATAAACAATACCCTCTTGTCGATTACGCCCTGAGGGTGACATCACGGATTGAACTCTATCTGTAAACTGTGGCAGCAGTTCCGTATACATCAGCTCTTCCGCTGAATATAATGCATGCAGGCGTTTCAGAACATTTTCTGACAGAACAGAAAATCGATCTAGATTTCCCGGATGCCTCTTTCTAAGTTCTAGCAAGTCATTTGTCCAATTCAAGTCACGCAGAGCTGCAGCTGTTGTCGTTTGAGGATAAATGCCTGTAAGCGCACCAAAATCACGGACAAAGTGAATGTAATCCGGATTGTCGGTGGGTTCGGTAGCCCAATAACATACACCGCCACCAATAGAATCACCTAGATGTTTTTGAAGCACTTTGATAGTCTCTCTCCAAATTCCTTTGCTTTCATCCGTATAAGGAAGCCATTCTTTTAGGGATTCCGTTGCCAAAGCACAGAATGGACATTGAATTGAACATCCTTGACTCAGCTCAAATGCGAGTGTGCCATGTGTCAGACTGGTGCTCGTCATCTGAGGCAACTGGCTTTCACACCTTATCATTTGCCGTTTATGCCACTTGTTAAACCGTTCACTCGAAGTTGTGCGTATCCATTGCAGCCATTTATCCCGTACAGTATTGACCGCTTCATGCCTACGCATCCACAGCTCTATTTGTTGGCTATTCTTAAATGTGGATATTTCCAAATCCTGAATTTGAGTACGATTCTCTACCAGTGCTATCATTTGCACTGGATCAATACCGTAGATTCCTTTTGCTTCTAATATCGGGACTGAGGTTTCAGGACTTGCCGTTACGGCTTCATAAAAATCCGAATAGCCGTAATAGCATTCAAAAAAACGCTTCATATGTGCATATAGCTCTTGCTCAGCTTCTGTCATACCAAATGTAACTTCGTCAAATATCTTTTTCGGGTTCATACATCCTCCCTACTTTTTCTTTTAAAAAACAAGATGTTATCTAGTAATCAGAATCTCTCACTTGAAATTCTACATACTGGCTATTATTAAAATTTTATCCTATTAATTACAACTTATCACATTTAGTATATCGCTTAATTGAAATCTATTTTGCAAATGTTTCTTTGCAATTGATTAAAAATAGTAAGAGCAGAATACCTTTCAATAAAAAGTTATTCTGCTCTTTCTTCGAATTTTAAATAATCAATAGTGCTGGCTGATTTCGTACACTTCGTCAACCAGACCTGCGATTTTTCTTATGGCGCCTGCGAATACATCCTCCTCGACATTGGTAAAGCAAAGCCGCATCTGATGCCTGCCGCTTCTAGAGTTATAACAGAACTCTCCCGGTAGAAAATTGATCCGATGCCTTTCAATACATTTGTAATGTAAGAGATTGCAGTTAAAGTCCTTGGGAAAGGTCAGCCAGAACACCATCCCACCCCGCGGTTTTTCCACTTGGACATAATCGGGAAATGTCTTTTTCATGACTGAGTAGAGCCTGTCCCGCACATTTTTAAGCTGGGATGTCAAATCCGTCAAATAGTGCTTTTGACCATCACTTCCAATAAATCCAGCCATAATGAGCTGATTGATGATGGGAACCCCACCGTCCGAACTGGATTTTGCCGATGCAATTTTCAGAAGGAGTTTCCGGTCTGCTGTAATGACCGACAGCCTGAAGGCATGCCCATATATTTTGCTGAAGCCTAGAATATAGACAACCCTGCCGTTTTCATCCAGGGCCTTGAGTGGCAAAGTACTGCCATCATAGGCCAGTTGGCCGAATACGTCGTCCTCAAGAATCAGGAAATTGAAGTAATCGGCAAGCTCAAGTAGGGCTTTTTTCCGTTCCATGGACATAACCACACCCGTTGGATTATGAAAACTCGGCATAGTATAGACCATTTTGACACTATGTGCTTCACAAACCGACAGAAGCGCCATGGTATCCAGTCCTTCAGCATCAACCGGAACTTCTACTATGACAGCCCCTCTGTTCTTGAACACATCAAGCACGCCCGGATAGGTCGGTGCGCTGACAACCACAACATCGCCCGGCCCGATATAGGTTTTCGCGACAAGGCTGATAGCCTGCTGAGATCCAACCGTTATCAGGGTTTGTTCAATTTCGGCGTCTACATTTCTCTGTGCAAGCAGACGGCAGGCCGCCTCCCGCATGACATCAAGACCTTCAATGGGCGGATAGGGTCCATTGATACGATCAAGCAAGGCTTCGTTTTTCATAAAGGTGTCCAGAACATGACGTGCGGGCGTCAGATGCGGACCCAGACAGGATACCGATAGGTTGATCCCATCTTGTGTATGCTTCAAATTGTTGTTAAACCTGAAGCCCGCAGCAGAGACGTAATCGGACAGGTCATCCTGCCATTTGTTGACGCCTGACTTTCCCCGTTCAATGGCCTTCATATCTATGCACTGTTCCATCTGCGCAGGGCTCATGTTCCTGAACTGTGATTTAACATAGGTTCCTCGGCCATGGATTTTTTCAACCAGACCATTTTTTTCAAGGTCTTCATAAACGCGCACCATGGTCATATGGCTCACGCCAATGTCCTTACACATCTTGCGAAGCGATGGTAGCTTGGTTTCAGGCTCGAAGACCCCACTGAGGATGCGGTTTTCAAACACTGAATAAATCTGCGTATGTATTGAAACAGGACTTTCCTTATCTATAACTATTTTCATAGGCTCACCTCATTTCCGATGATTCCCTCTCAAATTTTAATGCAATCAGATGCACACGACCTGATATGGTAATGAAAGTACTTTTATATCTTTGATAGCATATACTTCGCGTAGCAAATTGAAATAGCTATTTACATCACTTCATTTTGTTCTCATGAGTTAATTGCCTGCCATTCACTTATTTCATATTAGCTGTATTATCTAGTTGAGATAAAACTTGAACCATCATGTATAGTTTAAAATAAACCAACTACTCTAGCTTGCTTTTAGTGCTTATTCTATATTATCGTCATGTTTTGGTTTCAATACTGGATATCCATTACGGTCCATTACCATCACAAGTAAAACGTATATCCCTGCAAAGCCTAGTCCACCAAATAGTAAATAGTCATTCAATGGTCTTACTGTAACAACAAATGCAAAAACCAACACGATGGCTATTAAACCTTCGCAAACAAAATACCACCAGTAATTATTTCTAGCAAATACAATAAATCCATAGAAAACTAATAACGCTAATGGATAAATAGGTGTATCGGGTAGTGCTCGTCCTATTTGCATTACAAAAATGCCAAACATACCTATCAAAAACCTACTGAGTTTGAAACTTTTCATTTGATCCTCCTATAAAATTTCCCCCATTTATTAGACTCAAATAGTACTTAACTATAAATTCTATTTTCGATTCTACATTAGATTTTTCATAAATATTTCCGAGATTCTTACGCACAGTTGGTAACGAAATATTCAAATTTCTTGCGATTTCCTTATCTTTCAGACCATTACTAACATAATAAATGACATCTAATTCTCTAGATGTATAATCATTAGCATCTATATTTTTGTACTCATGGAGTTCACCATTCATAAGATTCTCAAAACTCATATTGTACGCTGTAATTATTGACAATAACTCAGCGACTATACTCCAAATGTAAAAATTTTCAGAACTATAACAAATTGCTATTGCAACATATCCATTTTTAAAGATAATTTGTTTCTATACACATAATCAATCTTTACAATACAATCGGTTCTATTTACTACTCACAACCTCATTTGACCAAAGTATAGCATGAAAAATAAAAGTGTTATAGTGTTATTCACATTATCTATATAAGTGTTATCTTTTCAATTAGACAGTTATACATTATTTCTTCTAAACTACCTGTATAAAACATCTAATTCTTGAAAGGAGGCCTGACAGCTTTGTCAGGAAATGATAATGACCCTAAAAAAAATCACACGACTCATCCTCGGACTTTTCATCTATGCACTCGGACTGGTGTTTTCCGTACAAGCCAATTTGGGGGTTACACCTTGGAACACCTTCCATTTGGGACTTTCTAAACAGACTGGCATAAGCCTTGGCACTGCCATCATTGCAACAGGAGTATGTATTGTCCTCTTCAATTATTTTGCCAAGCAGAAAATGGGTGTCGGCACCCTTTTGAACATGGTTCTGATTGGGACCTTTGTGGATTTTCAAATTAAGTATAACCTGGTCCCAGAAATGCATACCTTGTTTGGCGGTGTTCTCATGATACTTGCCAGCATGTTCACCATTGCACTTGCTTCATGGCTCTATATCGGTGCAGGACTTGGTGCGGGCCCGCGTGACGGACTCATGGTCACCCTCATGCACTGGACTGGAAAACCTGTCGGTGTCATTCGCGTATCCATCGAAACCACCGTCCTTATCATCGGCATTCTCTTAGGTGGAAAATTTGGAATCGGCACCCCAATTATTGCCCTCCTGCTTGGACCTATTTGTCAGTGGACATTCAAACGCCTGAACTTCAACGTAAAAGACATCAAGCATGAGTATATTGAGCTAAAGCAAGGCTCTGCCTGAAATATGAGCACAATCCTTGAACATATCTGACGTTTAAGCTAAACGCCCCCTTTGTCTGGACTTAAGCCAACCAGACAAAAAACAAAATGGCACGGGTCAATCGACCCGTGTCATTTACACTTCTATTCCCTAATCTTGAGAGCAGGCTTCTTCTCTCGCCTTATTGATGCCCCGCTCACCCGATTAAATCTTCTCCAGTGCCGAATCAAGACACTCAACCATTTCATCAATGTCTCTCCTGGTTATGACAAGGGGCGGCTGAAATGCCAAGGTATCTCTGTTCATGCCGTTTTTTCCAATAATGAAACCGGCGTTTTTCATTTCCTCAAGCACAAAATCCACCTGGTCTGCAGTCTCAAGAGACATGCCGACCATGAGCCCAAGCCCACGTATATCCGCAATACACCTGTGTGACAGCGCGCTCAGTTTTTCTATGAGATAGGCCCCGAGTTCGGCACTCTTTTCAACCAGTCCATGGCGCGCCATATAGCTTAGTACTTCAAGACCGGCAGTCGTAGACACCGGATTGCCGCCAAGAGTTGAGGCCGAGGGTTTATTAAAAGACTTAGCAACAGCCTCAGTTGCAGAGAAGCCACCAATGGGCTGGCCATTTCCAAGGGCTTTCGCGTAGGTAATAATGTCTGGAACAATGTCAAAATGGTTGACCGCGAACATTTCACCGCACCGTCCAAATCCTGTCTGGACTTCATCGGCAATCATGAGCACACCATACTGGTCACAGAGGGCTTTAACCTCTTTCCAAAAATCAATCGGCGGCACATGGATCCCTCCATTTCCAAGAAGGGGTTCCGCAATCAGGGCCGCAATCGCCTCGCCGTGAGTACTTAGAATTTCCTTCAAGCTTTCAAGAGACGCTCGGGCCTGCACTTCCCGGTCTGCCGCGTAGGCCATATAACCTTTTACAAAATGCACATGCTCGTCTAAATATGGGTCAACCCGCCACATGGGAATGCCCGTCACACTCATGGTCAGCGCCGATCGACCATGGAGTCCACCCTCAAAGGCAATAAATCCCCGCTTGCCCGTATGCATGCGCGCAAGCAGCAAGGCGCCTTCATTGGCTTCTGTACCGCTATTTACAAAAAAAGTCCGGTTAATGTCTCCAGGAAGTACACTTGACAGCTTTTCTGCGAGCTCAACCATGGGCCCAGTCAAATAAATTATGGATGTATGCTGCAGGGCATTCAACTGTGTCTGGACCTTCTCATTGATTTCATGATTGCAGTGTCCGCAGTTGACCACGGTCACTCCTGCGAAAAAATCTGTATACCTTTTTCCCTGATCGTCAAAGAGATATTGTCCTTCACCGCGGACAATATGGGGCGATTCCTTATAAAAATGCATGGCATTGGGAAAAAAGAACTGTTTTTTCTTATCGATTATGTTTTGTGAAGTCAACATTTCTCCTCCTAAAATCTGAGTGCACCAAAGGTCTGTTTTTCTCTTGTGAAAGGCAGGTCACCTTTTAGAGCTGTAATCACTGCTGCAAGCTCTTCTGGCGACATAAGCTGCGCTTCAATGCGGAGCATATCAACGTTCATTGTCCGTATGGTCTTTAAAATCGGCAGGAGGTTGAGGGTATGTGTGGTCAGCAAATGCGTCTTTCCAAACTGATCCCTGTAAATTTCGTAGATGCCCGCTTCATTACTAAGCCTGCATACATCGCCTGCTGTGCCTTGAGCCTTGAAAAAGTCATGGTCAAAGTACATGCTTGTCAGCCTGCCATAGACGATCAGCTCAAGTCCACAGGGTTCCTTTGCCAGTGATTCAGCTCTATTTTGAACCGCATCTTTTCCAGAGACTTCCGTTAAAGCCCCCAGCTGGGCGGCATTCATTTCAATGGAAGCTGTGACTGTATCCAGGCCATGCTCGGCATACCACTGCTGTGATGCACTGTTGTAAACATTGAGAGAATAATCTCCAGCCAGTGGCCACCGCCTATAGGCTTCCGTGGCTTCTGTGGTTTTTGAAACTTCTAGGGCTTCTTCCCCTTCTAAAACGCCACTGCTTTTCTGAACCGCATTTTCACACTGGGCCAGCACACCCATTTGTGTTACAAGAATACCGTCCACAAGGCCTTGGAAGTGCTTTAGGTCCTCAGCAAACTGGGCGGCTTGGGCCTCATCCATCATACGCGGACTTGTCACATAGATTTCCTGATGTGCACTCATTTTATTTTTTACCGCTTGAACCTGGCTTACAGTAAACGGCTGGTTTGGCGCATATACATCCCCCGCCAGATAAATCCGGTCTACACCAAGCGCAATGGCTGTTTCAGCCTGACTGAGCGTCTGTACTTTAACTGATATTTTCTGACTGTCTACTGGACCGTGACTATACTTGCTCAGGGCATTCTCTATATTCAGTTGGTCCGATTCATCGATTTCCTTTTCAGGGGTCGGCGTTGAAAACATCTTGCCTGTCGAGTAGAACTTTCCAGTGCCCTCATGACGGGTGTTGAGGTTTTGCTTGCCTGGGTTTCCGAAGGCATAGCCAACAGAAAGGTCCCGTTTTTTCGTATTTTCAATCTGTGCATAGCCGGTACTGCTATCGTAGCCAACTGGATTTTCTATATAGGTATCCAGCGCCTCGCCATAAAGATTCACAAGCTCTGTGATGAAGCCCTTTTCACGCATACGCCCTTCGATTTTAAAGGTGTTCACGCCCGCCTCAAGCATTTCAGGCAAGTGTCTATACAGCGACAGGTCCTTGACTGCCAGCGGAAATGCCCGCTCTTCTTGTTCAGAATCACTTCCCGTGTTGAACCACCACCTGCATGGCTTGAGGCACCTCCCCCTGTTGCTGGACATACCAAAAAGCAGCGAGGAGTAATAGCATTGAGATCCGTGGGTAATGCACATATCTCCGTGGGTAAAATACTCAAGTTCGACCTGGGTATTTTCGCTGAGGCGCCTGACTGCCTCAAGGGACATCTCCCGTGACAGCACCACCCGTGTCACCCCTTCTTTTTCAAGGAGGCGAATCATATCCAGGTTATGTACATTCATCATGACAGACGCATGCAGTTCAAGGCCCAGTCCCATTTCTTTGACAAGCTGTAGGACTGCCATATCCTGCACAATCAGGGCGTCGGGTTTCACTTTTTCATCTAAAAATCGCAAATAGGCTTTAAGCTGATCGAGCTGGTCTTCCTCAATCAGATTGTTGACGGTTATGTATATTTTCTTCCTATTTTCATGTGCCAGATCTGAAGCACGTATGAGTTCGTCGTCAGTGAAGTTGAAGCCCTTTCTGATCATGCGCATGTTAAAGGCTTGCCCACCCAGATAAATGGCATCACATTTTGACGTCACAACACTTTCAAATATTTCAAAATTACCCGCTGGTGCAAGTAATTCTATGTTCTTCCCTTTATAATTTCTCATGACTGCTCCTCTTGCGTGTACATCTTATAGTCAATTTTGTGCATCGATTTCATTCATTCCACGGACAGAGCCTGCGCTGAGCTTCATCAATCAGTCCAAACAGCAGACTGCCCATCAGGCTGATTGCGACAATTCCTGAAAACATGCCTGTATAGTCCATCTTCAGCCAGTTGTCCATAATGTAAAATCCAATACCCAGGGTCGTTGCATAGTTCTCACTGAAAAAGAGTACCGACAGACCTGTACCAATACTGAGTCTTAAAGCTGTGAAAAGCGCCGGTAAGATAGCTGGAATAATCAAATGTCTGTAAACCTGACTTGTACTTGGATTTAGAGATTGCATGGCCAGGAAATGGGCATGTGGAATGCTCTTTACCGCGTCCCGAATCGACAGAACCGTTTGAAAAAAGAGAATGAGAACGACAAGTACGACCTTGGAGCCATCGCCTATTCCAAAAACCAGTATCAAAAGCGGTAAAAATGCGATTTTAGGCACCGGGTAAAATGTATAGAAAAGTGGAGACAGGTATTTGTCTAGGCGCAGTGACCGGCCCAGCAGTATGCCCACCGAACTTCCAAGAGCCATGGTTATGAGTATTGCTGTAAGGATTCTTGCAAGACTCACAAGGAGGTGTTTTAAAATTACTGGCCATCTTTGCGCCATATACAGAAGTGTCTCGACTGGTGATGGAATATACCTCACATTGAGCGTCGAAATCAAAAGCCACACAACAAATATGACCGTTACGCTATAGAGATAGGGGTGTTTTCGCACGATCAGCACCCGCCCTTCATACATTTTCTAATTTTAATGCACGTCTCATAAAAAAGACCTTGCTCACGTCCGTCTTGAAGGTCATAGCACGGATTGTCAAAGACCCTTACAAGTTCTCCGCTTGAGCTGAGTACCAGGACCTGATGCGCAAGAAACACGGCTTCCTCAATATTATGGGTGACGAGAAAGAGCGTTTTTCCACTCTCTTGAATCAGTTTTTTGAGATCTTCCTGAAGCTGCTCCCGTGTGATGGTATCGACAGAAGAAAAGGGTTCATCCATCACGATAAGGTCTGGTGTGGACACAAGCGCTCTTGCGATTGCGACCCGCTGTTTCTGACCCCCGCTGAGCGCATGGGGATAACGGGTCATAAGACCTTCTATGCCGACCTGCTTCAATACGGCTTCTACCCTGGATTTGGTGTCTTCTTTTTCATTTTCAGGATTTTTCTTTTCAGACTTTTTCTCATTTACAGACTGAGTCGACCTGCTTTTAAGAATCAATGGCAGAGCCGTATTGTCATAAACCGTCTTCCATGGAAAAAGACCGTAGTCCTGAAGCACCGTCGAAACAGAGTACCGTCCGCTATTCACACAAGCGCCCGAAGTCACCGCCGTCTTGGGAAGAAGACTGGAAATGCTGTAAACCAGGGTGGTCTTTCCACATCCCGAGGGTCCCACCACCGCATAGGTTTTGCCGGGTTCAATGTTGAAATTGAAGTCTTTTAGAACTCTAGTGTCGCCATAAGCAACGGAATAGTCCTTAAATTGAATCATATGGATCACACCATTCTTCGTGTAGCTTGTTTTCTATGCCAAGCAGTCTGATGATTCTGCCCACAGATAAAAGTGTACTCTCCTCCAAGGTCTTTGGCTTATGATAGAAAGGCGGCACTGGCGGCATAATCAGAACGCCGGTTCTTGAAAGCTTGAGCATATTTTCTAAATGAATGCTTGAAAGAGGGGTTTCCCGTATGACCATGACGAGCTTGCGTTGTTCCTTGATTGCCACATCACAAACCCGTGTCAGCAGAGTATCTGAGCTGCCCTGGGCAACCCTGGACAGGGTCCCGACACTGCTGGGGATGATTACCGTCGCGTCAACCGAATAAGACCCGCTCGCCAGTCTGGAAAACATATTTTCGTTGTCATGCAGGATGATTCTTCCCTGCTTGCTTTTCAGAGACTCTATCCACGGCTGTATCGCCATTTCCAGCTCAAAGGGAAAGACCTTCTCACCCTGCTTTGAAAATATGACATGCACCTCGTGACCCAAATCAAGCAAACTCTCGATGGCACACTTGGCGAGCACACTTCCGCTTGCCCCTGTAATACCCACTACAACTCTTTTCATTTTTTACTCCTATATAAACATATCGATTGTTGAAGTTATCAGTAAAAGCACGGATATGACCTGATTGATATGATAAGACGCAATGTTCATTTTAAAGCGGTTTTCAGGATCGACCATAAGGTGCTCGACAGTCAGAAGACCCCCACTCAAAATCACACCCACCAAATAGAAATTGCCCCAGGCTGTGAAAAAATAAAGGCCCAGAAGAATCAGCCACATGATGAAATGCAAGGCCCGGGCAATCATGAGCGCGCCGCGGTATCCGAATCTGGCCGGGATTGAAAATAGACCCACTTGCCTGTCAAAGTCAATATCCTGTGTGCCGTAAATAATATCAAATCCGGCTACCCAAAAGGTCACAACCGCAGCAATGGCTATGGGTTCAATCTCAAAAGCGCCACGCACCGCAAGCCACGCGCCTACAGGTGCACCTGCACAGGTTACCCCTAAAATCACATGGCACAGCCAGGTGAACCGCTTGGTGTAGGAGTAAAGCGTAAACAGGACCAGGGCCACAGGAGACAGATAAAAGCACAGGGTGTTGATGTTATAGGCCCCGTAGACAAATAGGACATAGCAAAGCGCCGTAATCATCAGAGCTTCCTTCTTATTTACAATGCCTGCTGGAATATGGCGTGTGCTTGTTCTGGGGTTTTTTGCATCATACTCTGCATCCACATACCGATTAAGCGCATTCGCCCCGTTTCTGCCTGCGAAAAGGCATAGGAGAATCCAGAAAATCAGCTTTGTATCTGGAAGGCCATCTGCCGCAAGCATCATGGCCATCAACGCAAAGGGCAAGGAAAAGAGGGTGTGTGAAAACATGACCAGCGCACCATAGGTATTGAGCTTATTTCTTATTTTAGTCACGAATTCCATAGGTTGCCCACCTCTTATCGACCTGCGCCTTCATCTCCTCGGTCATGACAATGTCGTCCGGCCAAGGGCGCATGAGTCCGTCTTCCTCGCCTTTTTTCGTTGCATCTATACCGACAAAAAGAACGCCGTTGTCGCGCATCTCAATAATCATATCCCGCTGGGGATCAATGTTGTTGAATATTTTCCAGGAGACTGTCGAGAGACACGCCGTATCAATCCAGTCATCTACAAGCACAAGAAAACGCAGATTTTCTTCCGTATTCATTTTCCCACGCATGTAATCCTTCGCGCGGTTCTTACCGTCTTTAACAAAGTTCTCTATTCTAACAAGACTGTCTATCTTAACAAAATTCTCTGTTGAAGTATGAGCCCCTTTAAATGCGCCCATAATTTCTTCATTTGATATATCAAAGCCTTGTCTTTTCGCTTCTAGTGGCAAACCTGTCGTTGCGTCAATACCCAGTCTAAACCCTTGAAACGGCCTGTTTGAGGCATGATCCAGCGCATCGAGCGGCCCCTCTGTAATTGTATAACATGATGTTGAAGTTGCATTCCTCGTGATTTCCTTCACAACAGCCTTGTAGTCATGGACATCGACTGATGCGTCTACCACCACAATCATTTTCGTGTACATCATCTGACCAAGACCCCAAAGCGCATACATGAGCTTGTTGGGCTGCATGGGATAGGCCTTGTTGATGGATACAATCACGCAATTATGAAAGACACCTTCCAGTGGAAAATCAATATCCACAATCTCAGGCACCTGAATTTTCATAAGTGGCAGGAAGATACGCTCAGTAGCCTTGCCCAGGTAGCAGTCCTCCATAGGCGGTTTCCCCACAATGGTCGTCGGATAAATTGGATTTTTCTTGCGGGTGATTTTTTCAAGATGGAAGACAGGGTAGTCGTCTTCCAGGGAATAATACCCCGTATGGTCACCGAATGGCCCTTCACGTCTGAGTTCATTCAGGTCAACATAGCCTTCAAGTACGAACTCCGCATGGGCAGGCACCTTGATGTCTGATGTGACACACTTGACCATTTCAATCGGACGCTTTTTCAAGTATCCGGCAAAAATCATCTCATCCACCATTTTAGGCAGAGGGGCCGTAGCGGCATATATGGTCGCCGGATCACAACCAAGGGCTACTGCAACGGGCATTCTTTTACCGATTCTACGGTAATTCTCATAGATTTCCTTGCCATCCTTATGCAAATGCCAGTGCATGCCTGTCGTCTTCTTGTCATAGACCTGCAGCCTGTACATGCCAACATTTTGCTGTCCGGTTATGGGGTCTTTGGTAAACACGAGGGGCAGGGTTATGTAGCGTCCGCCGTCCTGCGGCCATGCTTTGATAATCGGAAGGGTATCGAGATTGGGCTCTTCAATGACCTCCTGACAGGGTGCATGCTTTACCGTTCTTGGAAAAATAAAGGGCAGGGGTGCTAGCTTGGGAATGGATTTCAACTTTCCCCAAATGGTTGCGTAGGCGCTCAGGTTCATGTAGTCTTCAATTTCAGCAGCAATTTCATCCAGGTGGTCTACGCCAAGCCCCAGATTCAACCTTTCATAAGTCCCCATCGCATTGATAACCAGGGGATAATCGGACCCCTTTACATTATTGAAAACCAGTGCCCGACCGTATTTTTTTGACACCCGGTCTGCTATTTCAGTTATTTCAAGTATGGGATCCACTTCAGCATCTATCGTGTCGAGCAGATCCCGCTTTTTCAGTTCATCCAGATACCCTGGCAAGTCTTTGAAAATCATAGATCCTCCATCCTTCACATTTCATTTGTTCAGTATTATGAATCCCTTAGAAAAAGGGGGTCGGTTTTAAATGATAATTTTTTATCATACAATAATAATATAGTAGTTTTTGGTCATGATAAAGTTTCAAAACCCCTTAAGGGAACTTACTTAATGAACTTAATTCGATAAAAACCCATGATGCCCTGTAAATGTTATAATATCTGAGTAGATTTTCATAAAAAAGGAGTTTGACATGAAGAAGAATTTAAGTCTATTTCTAGTACTTGTATTGGTATTAAGCATACTCTCAGGCTGCAAGCAGCAGGAACCTGAAAAACTGACCCTTGGCGTTATGGCCGATGTGGGCGCCGTGCCTTTCATCATGGCTGAGGAGCAGGGTTTCTTTGAAAAACAGGGTCTCGATGTGGAAATCCAGGTCTTCAGAAGTGCGCTGGATCGCGACGCCGCACTACAAACAGGCGCACTGGATGGTGCCATGGCCGACATGCTGACCATTTTCTTTTATGAGCAGTCTGGCTTTGACGTGAAAATGACCTCGGAAACCTATGGCGATTACATTATGGTTTCCGCACCCGAAATGGCTACCGAAGCCTTCCTAGGTACTGATCCCATTCAGATTGGACTTTCCTCAAATACGGTTATTGATTTTGCCACAGAACAGATTGCTTCCAGTCTTGACTTTGACAACAGACTTGAAAAAGTGGCCATCCCTCAGATGCCTGTTCGCCTTCAGCTTCTCAGCTCCGGCGAACTCACAGGTGCCACCCTGCCTGACCCGCTTGCGTCGGCGGCCATGCTCAGCGGTACTCGCATTGGCGCAACCTCAGACATGGGGCTCTACCCGGGTATTTTCATCATGAACGCCAGCGTACTTGAGGAAAAGGCAGATGCCGTTTCAAAAATGTACGCTGCCTATAACGAAGCCGTTGATTATCTGAACACAACAGATATGGAAACCTTCTTCCCTGTTCTGGAAGCCCAGCTCGGTTTCCCAGAGGCCCTAAAGGCTACCTATGTCATGCCCGTTTACGAGAAGGCTGCCCTACCAGATGAGTATACCTTCGATGTGACCCAGTCCTGGATGCAAGACAAGGCACTCATTGCAGAGACATCTGGTTTTGAAGCCCTCACCGACTCACGCTTTATTGAGTAATCTGCATATAATAAACACGAAAGCACCTTACACTCCGCATGTTTCTACTTCAGCGGAAGGTAAGGTGCATTTTTTTATGGGTGCATATTATTTATTTTCATTCAGTGCATCTGTCAATTTCATCAGAGATCTGACCGTCGTTTCATATTCTTCTTCCGTCAGCACCTGACGGATTTTCATATCAAAGGCATCAATGACCTTCCATGCATCCTCACCGAGTTTTGTACATTTCTCCGTTGCAGAAATCCTGCGAATTCTTGCATCCGTAGGGTCCGTATTTCTCACAACCAGACCTTTTTTAATCAGGACATTGATCATGGTGGTCAGTGAAGAGGGTTTCACGTTCACAAAATCATGAATTTCTTTCTGCGTGAGTTCGCCGTATCTCCAGATCCAGTTCAGGACTTTGAACTGCGAATAGGTAATTCCTATTTTTTCGAACTCCTTATCAAAAATTGTTCTTTCAATTTTGTAAAGAGAATCGATATAGTAGCCCATTTTTGTTTTGGACAAATCTTTGCCGAGTTGTTCTTTGAAATTATTCTGCATAAGATATCAGCTCACTTCTATAGAGTATAATCACTTTCTTATTCATTATAATATCATAGCTTTTTAAGCTTTAATACACCCAGCATTTTCAGTACCGCCTTTGTCATCATTTCATACTTTGGTGGTCAACTTCAATTCGGTCGCATGGTGGGCATTGTCTATCCATCAACGGGCTACATGGGCATCCTGCTCTTTGCGGGCATGATCTACACCAAATACTTCAAGTCCGCAAACACAAGCAAATCACAAAAGGACGCGGCGTAAAAAACAAAAATCCCCAGAAATCTGGGGATTTTCTTAATTTTCCAGGCCAACCTGTCGATACTCTATATAGATGCAGACGTATGGAAAGGAGTTCTTATGAGAATTAGCTCAAACATGATTCAAAGCTCGCAGAACCGCATGTACGCAAGCGATGTGTACCAAAAGCACATCAAAGACGACGAGGACAATGACTCAACCGCTTCAGAAACAGGCACTGAATACGCCTTGACTGACAATACCATTCTTGTACAAAATGAAGATACATATTCAATAGAACTGATTGGTGATTCCGATGAGAGAACCCTGCTTCAGGAAATCGCCATGGATTCAGACTACGGGCAGCAGCTCAAACAGCTTGTTGACCGGACAGAAAAGGAAACTGAAGAAACAGAGTTCACGCGCCTGAACACATCAATAAAGGCCATGAACTTATCGGACTATATTTAGAAAACGCTATGAAAGGAATGGCGCGCCCTCAATCCAGTATTGAAGGCGCGCCTTTTAATGTGCATATATATTAACGATAAATCAGCCGCCTGCTGCCACAGGCATGATTTGGACCACATCCCCCTGATGAAGTCTAGTTCTATAGCCGTTGATCAGAGCGACGTTCTTTCCATTGAGGAGAACTGAGCTCCGTTTCGCTGCTTTTGAGGCTTCACTTCCGTGGTTAAAGCCAATTTCCTTGACCAGTCTGTCAATCCTGTCCACAGATACAAGCTCTTCTGTCCGCCCTGTAAGACTGCGCATTTTCCCGTAATACTTGACATGAATCATAGCCTACTGCTCGATTCCAAGCTGCTGCTTTTTCTTTTCTGTAGGCCTACCATCACTGTCCCAGCCTCGAATCTTATAAAATTTTGGAAGCATGGTTTCAAGGTCTACAACAGTCTTTGCATCTTGAGGATCCGCAGGCTCATCTGTCAGTCTTGACGGCAAGCTGTCATCTGCTTTTGCCAATCCTTCTCGCACATTGAACATACGCTCGATATTATAACCCCGTTCACCGATTTGAAGAAATCCACCTGTTGTCAATTTCATACCCATAGCTAGGTTGACTGCCTCAACATGGGGCACAAGCTGAAGTGCATTGAAGGGCACTGCACCAGGCAGTTTGTCCCATATGCCGCCGAGTACCCCGCCGCCACTGATCATTGCCTTTCCGAGGGTGCCCACGGCTTTGCCGGACGGCTTCATCTTGTAGACGAAGGACGGCACAAGTGTTTGAGCAGACTGCAGACAGAACCCTGCTGCAGAAATGGCTTCCATGAGGTTCTGAAAGAGAACAGTCATCTCCGACTTGGATTTTGTAGTGGTTGCATCCATGGGAATCGCTCCCAGGTTTTCAAGCAGTGCCATATAACCGCCATTCAAATGGCAGGCACCACGGTTGGATGTTGCGTATCCAAGACCCATGCCCACTGACTTTCGCGGTTCATAGGAGGCAAGCTCAAGACCCTTGGAATGAATGGCGAAGTCCTTACCGCCATATTGTTCACTTAAAATTTTTGACCCCTCGCCCAGTTCTGCATATTTGCCTTCCCGCAGGGCGATTTTCTTGATGATGTCTACGATATTACCGCCTTGACCGAAACGGATATCAAAGTCAGCAAGACCTTTTTCCTGAAGCTCCATTGCAAAGGCAAGGGTTCCTCCCAATGAGATGGTATCCATGCCTAAAATGTCCGCCTGGTAGTTGATTTCATTAATCAGGCCCAAATCATCATTTTCGATGTTGGATCCAAAAAGGCCAATTGTTTCAAACTCTGGTCCTTTGACTTCCTTATCATCCACCATGACCCTGCGCTCACAGCGGATTGGACAACTGATACATCCGCCATTTCGCGTCAGATAGTTTTCTGCGAGATGCTCACCTGAAATAAGCTCTGCCTTGTCCCACGATCCGCTCTGGAAATTTCGTGTTGGCAGAATGCCACTTACATTGCATTTGTGAACCAGGCTCGCTGTTCCATATAGGGGAAGCGATTCTCCCGTCGATGGATGTGACTGTAAAAAGTGCGTCCATTTCTTAATGTACTTTTTGAATTTCACATCGTCTGCAACCGGAATTTTTTGCGTGCCGTAGGCAACAAGGCCTTTCAGTTTCTTTGATCCCATAACCGCACCCACACCACATCTGCCTGCGACTCTTTCCCCAGACACGGCGCATGCATATTTGACCAGATTCTCACCCGCAGGGCCGATTACAAGCTTTCCATAGCGTTTGTCGAATTCTTCCTGTACAGCTTCCGCGTCCATCCCCCACAAATGTCCGGCTTCTTTAACTGCAATATTTCCGTCCATAATTTCAATGTAAGAAGGCGCGCCTGCGGTCCCCTTGATAATAAGGCCCTCATAACCTGCCTTTCTAAGCTTGAAGCCAAAGCTCCCGCCACAGTTGGACGAAGCGATCCCGCCCGTAAGAACATTCTTAGTTGTGATATTGAAGCGGCTGGAGGCAGGTGCGCCTGTTCCGTTCAATAGACCTGTATTGACAATCAGTATGTTTTCCGGTGAAAGTGGGTCAACACCTTTTGCCAGTTCATCATAGAGAATCTTGGCACCCAGCGATTTTCCGCCCAGATATTTCATGACCAGCTCTTCTGATATAGGATACTCACTGATTTCATTCTTTGTTAGATCAATGACTGCATAACGTGGCTTTAACATGACGGCACCTCCATACCAATGGCCTGCATTGGACATTCTGATGCGCAAATGCCACAGCCTACACATGCTTTCACATCTGAAAGCACAGCGAATACGCGGATATCACCCTTTCGAACCGGACGCGATATTTCAAGGGCATGCTTGCCGCAGGCATCCACACAAATGCCACAGGCGGAGCAGGCTTTCGTATCGATGACGGGTTTTTCCCACTCCTTGCGCGGTACTTTTGCGATTGCCTCCCCTTTAGCATTCAATACTGCGCTAATCGGACAAGCACGTCCACACGTATCGCATTCCACGCAGCGCTCCGCATTTAGCTTATGTACTGATTTCTTTTCCCCCGTGATCGCTGAAACCGGACATAGCTGGGCACATACACCACAGCCTACGCACGCCTCCGTAATTTTATAACTCAAGATAAATCCCCCTTCACTACCCTCAATGATCCATTATCTAAGTTTTCTGAAATTACAAGTTGTAGTTAACTTCGTTATATTAACAGCGTTAAGTAATTATATCAATTTCTATTTCTAATTTCAAGAATATTCGCATAGGTATCTTGTTTACCAATAAAAAAGCACCTCGTCTGCGTATTTTTCATACTCAAAACGAGGTGCTTTCAGTGGACTATTCTTCATTATCCACTCGAGTTTATCTACATTGCTTCTTACATGTTCATAAGAAATCCTGCAAGCAGTCCGATCCCAAAGACTGCAAATGCATAGGATAACACATATCGGTAATACAAGGCTTCTGCCACCGTATAGACTGCAAACGCTCCCAGAATATACATTACAGACAAGGTCATATCCGTGTGTCCAAGCAGGGTCATCACGCCCGTTGCCACAAAAGTGACACCTATGACCCACATGACCTTGACCTTGAATGCCATCTGCTTTTCAGAAGCGGTTGGCGGCACTTCCCTGTGCTGCTTAGCCGCGAGTTTAATACCATCCGCTTTAGTTGAATAAATCGTATTGGTGATTGTCTCAAACAGCCCAAATATAACAAGAATCCATCCATAAACCTGCAACATAGCTTTTCCCCCTATATGCTCTTACTCAAACGACAGTTCAGTACGTGCGATCAGGTCCGCCTGAAGCGCAGGACTTAGGTCAACAAAGTAAGCACTGTAGCCAGCAACACGAACAAGCATGTTTTTGTACTTCTCAGGATGCTTTTGCGCGTCAATCAGCTTGTCCTTGCTGATAATGTTGAACTGGCTGTGCATGATCTTTTGAGCTACAATTTCGTCAAGTAGAGCGATAAAATTGTTTCTACCTGTAATGCCAGATACGGTCGCCGGTGTAAACTTCCAGTTAAGAAGTGTTCCATTGCCTGCACGCTCATGGTCTAGCTTACCAACAGACTTCGCGATTGCAGTCGGGCCAGAAATGTCATGTGAAGATACATAGGTATGAACTGGGCTGACGCAGTCAGAAACCGGCTCATTGGCCTTTCTTCCGTCTGGTGATGCCCACTGGACTTGACCGTGCGGTACATTAGCAGATACAGAATAAACGCCAGGAACGTAAGTACCGCCACGTGGGTTTGTATTGCCTTCTACTTTTTCGCAGTAGCTATTGAACGCAAATTTCGCAAGCTCATCCGCGTAATCATCGTCGTTTCCGTAGTGGTGCATCTTGTCACTGTTAACCAGCTGGTAAAGTGCGTCATGACCTTCCCAATTGCTCTTCAGCGCTTCAACAAATGTCTCTGCAGACACCGTCTTGTCTTCAAATACAAGCTTCTTCAGTACTGATAGGCCGTCTGCTGTCGTTGCAACACCAACTGCCTGTGGGCCTGTATAGTTGTAAAGTGCACCGCCATCAACAACGTCCTTGCCTTTTTCAATACAACCATCCATAAGGACCGACAGGTATGGCAAAGGTTTTCTCTGTGCATGTGCAAGATCCATTTTGTTGGTTGCTGAAACCATGACGTCTACCCAGTACTTCATTTGCTTGTCGAATGCTGCCTGAAGCTCTTCAAATGTTTTGAAATCCTTAAGGTGACCTGTTTGAGGACCAGCTTGTTTACCATCTTGAAGCCACTTGCCATCATTGATAGCGAATTCTAGCATCTTAGGCATGCTGAAGTAGCTTGAGTCATGCCATCCGTACTCTTTGCCTGCCACATCGATTTCAACACAACCAACAACTTGGTAATCTCTCGAGTCAGCCATCGTTCTGCCGATTGCAAGTGAAGATGGAATGGCTACTTCATCGTTGAACACTTTCGGGTGGCCATAACCAATACGGATAACATTCGCAGTCTTAACTTTCAGTTCAAATGGGGTCTTGTTGTGTAGACGTACACAAACCCACGGTACCATGAGACGTGTATGTGCTGATCCATCAAGAACCATGTATGTCATATCATTGCTTGCATCTTCGCCATCAGTGCCTACACCACCGATTGTGAGACTCTCTCCGCCCATGCCGCGACCAGAGTTTGACATAACCGTAATGCGGTCACGCAGCTTTGTTGGCGTCAGCATTTTTACAAAAGCACACTCAAGGAGTTCTTGCATCTGGTGCTTGTCCATCGCACCGCTCTCAAGTGTTTGCTTGTAGATAGGGTACATGTATTGGTCAAAGCGTCCATAAGAAACCGAGTGGCCATTTGACTCAATGAGGATGAAGTTTGTCGCGAATGTGAACAGCTGAACTGCATCCCAGAAATCACGCGGTGCATTTTCAGAAACCCACTCAGCAACTTCAGAAATTTTAAGAAGCTCTTCCTTACGCTCTGCAGAGGCTTCTTCTTTTGCCATATCAGCGGCAAGCTTGCTGTAACGCTTCATGTATGTCATACAACCGTCAAGTGCAATCAGCATTGACTCGTATACTTCTTTCTTCTCTGCATAATCCGCTGCTGCAGTATCCAGTACGGCCATTTCTTCTTCAACTGACTTTTTCACACCAGCATAACCCAGCTTAAAAAGTCTTTCGTAGCGAATAGATGTATGCCCGATGCCACCATGCAGATAAAGATTTAGGAAAGCAACCCCTGTACCCAGATGCGAAAACTCGATTTCTTCAGGTGTAAATACGCCAAGTGCAGCTTCCTCTGCAGTCTTACCTTTCCAGAAATCTTCGATATCAAGAATGGCTTGCTTCGTTTCATCTGTCGCTTCGTATGGATCAACTTCACGCTCTTCCCAAGGGAAATTTCTGATTTCGTCGCATACCCATCCGATTGAGATTTCTGGGAAAATTGGCGCTGCCTTCATCGGTGCTGCGATCTCACCAATGATTAGCTCGTGTGGGTAAATATTGATGTTCACATTTTCAAGGACATGCTTGTAGGCTTTTGCCCACTTGATTTTTGTGCTGTCAGATGCATTCTGCTTGTATGCTTCAGTTACAAGAACCGCACGCTGATGGTCCACTGTAAATGGCATTGCATGTGCATAGTCCAGAAGTTTGTTGATACGCGGATATGGTGACAGGTTGTCAGCGCATCCAGACTCTCCTACATTCCACTCAAAATCATACGGAATTGTACCAATTGGCTTTACCTTTTTCATTTTACTTCCTCCCAATCTAAGACTTTGATCTTTTCATCCATTCCAACACTAAATTATTAAACAGCACTTTCATCCAGCATACAGCTCGCCCCTTCTTGCATTGGAGCCTCTTTATCTAGAATCATTGCTTCTGTACATCCTGCTACAGCTGGTAAACCCGCCGCCTGCATTTTCTTTACCGTTACGCGAATTTTTGCTTCTTCAGTTTCACGGTCAACATCCATATAATCCATGATGTAGGGCATATCCAGCGAAGCATACTTCTCTTCGCCAAGACGTCTGAACCTGAGCAGCTGTACCTGGACCACTTTATTTCCAAGCGTATTCAGCAGAAAGTCCATTGTACTTTCAATATTTTCCTCACTGTCGTTATGACCTGGAATAATTGGAATTCTTAGAACAACGGGCTTGCCTGTTGCAACCACCGTCTTGATGTTCTCAAGAATACGCTCATTACCAACGCCTGTATATTTCTTATGCGTTTCACTATCCATATGCTTGATATCCGTAATAATCATGTCCGTGTATGGAAGGATTGCATCGAGCACACTTTCATTTACATGCAGAGCCGACTCTACACAGGTATGAATACCTGCACGTTTGCTTCCTTTGAGAAGTTCCAATGCAAACTCCCACTGCATCAGGGCTTCACCGCCGGAAATGGTCATGCCACCACCTGAGCGCTCATAAAAGCCGCGATCTGCAATGATTTTGTCCATGACTTCATCGACAGTCATTTCATTTCCCCATGCCTTAAGGGCATTGGTACAGCAGACTTCTGTACACTTCATACAATTGTCGCAAACAGCTCTATCAATACCTGCAACCTTGCCATCTTCAATTTTGAATGCACCTTCGTCCTTCTTGTGGCACACGTTGATACAGAAACCACATTGGTCAACACCAATACACTTATTTGGGTAAAGACCTACCTGAGACTCTTTTTTATAACTCTCAGGGTTGCCACACCAGTGGCATCTCAGTGGACATCCCTTCAGGAATATCTCTGTTCTAATACCTGGTCCATCGTGAATTGTGAACCGCTGGATATTGAACACATTACCAATCTGACCGCGTGAAGCCTCTTTATTCGTCAAATTCATCGTCAAATCAATCCTCCCAACCCATTTCAGAATTTTCCAAAATATTTGTGCGCAACTCAATTTGTTAATTTAGTATCAAACTAAGTTGTAGGAAGAGCCTCCTTAGAGGCTACATACCGTACTTAGAATTTCATCTGCTTGTCTATTTGTTAAATATTTCGGAACCGGGTACATGCCATGACATTCTTTAAAAGCCGCTTTACGAATTTCATTAATGGCACTTCTCTCGAATTTTTCGAATCGCTCCGGAATATTCAGTTTAGTGTTAAGGTCATAAAGACTCTGAATAAACTTGTCTGCTTTGACACTATCGGAATCGGTGCTATTGCAAACGCCTATCAGGCTTGCAAGCTTAGCAAATTGTGGTGTTGCTTCAGATTTGGAGAACTTCATAATATGCGGCAGCAGGATTGCATTTGCAAGTCCGTGAGGTACACCAAACTTGCCGCCGATATTGTGGGCAAACGCATGAACGTATCCAATGAAGGCTCTCGTAAATGCCAATCCACCGTAGAATGATCCAAGCATGAGTGCTTCACGACCGTCCATGTCTGTCGGGTTTTCATAAACCTTCAGAAGGTTCTCATAAATAAGCTTGATGCTGATTTCTGAATATCTTCTTGTTTCTTCTGTCGCATTATTACTAATATATGCCTCTACTGCATGGGTGAGGGCATCTATAGCTGTACTTGCTGTGATATGTGGTGGCAGACCCAAGGTCAGACTCGGGTCAAGTACTGCATGGCTCGGTACGATCTTCGGGTCGATGATTGTTGTTTTCTTATGTGTTTTCGAATCGGAAATAACCGATACCAAGGTTGCCTCCGAACCCGTTCCAGCTGTCGTCGGTACTGCAATAAACGGCAATCCCAATTGCTTAACTTTCTTAATGCCTTCAAAAGCCTGTGGCGGCTTATTATTTGTAACCGCTACAGAGACCACCTTTGCAGTATCTATTACGGAACCGCCTCCAAAAGCGATAACGCCCTGACACTTATTGTCGAGACATGCTTTCAGTGCAGCTGTTGCAATATCAAAAGTTGGATCTGGCTTCACTTGGTCATAAATACTGTACGAAATGTTATGGCGGTCAAAGCTTTCCAGCATTGTATCAAGCAGTCCCAATCCACGCAGTACAGAATCCGTAATAACAAGAACATTGTTTAGCTGACTCATCTGAAGAATTTTGTAAAGCTCATTTACCTTTCCAGGACCAATATGTGTAACCGGAATAGGCTTTTCAATCAAAGAGAATACTGATTTTCCAGCTCTCGCTTGGATTTTTGATAAAGCGTACATTGTACTCCTCCTTAGTTTCAAATGGTGATAATTATTTTATTAACATACTTGAATTTAATTTACTTTGTTTAGTTTACACCGTTATCTTAACATGGTTAACATTACGGCGCAAGCCTCTTTTTCATTTAAGAAAAACGTTTTCTTCCTAAAGCTACTATTTCAGCGGTTCTCAGTGGAATAATATTTTTCGCTAAAGCTGCACCTGTCGGTTTTACTATTCAAAAAAAAAATCAGTTCATCATTATGACACTTCATAACGATGAACTGATAGACTCGCTTTCCTATTTCAAATTGTATTTTTTTATTTTATATTGCAGGGTTCTTCTCGAGATACCAAGCTCGTTCGCCGTATGCTCACGATGTCCATTATTGCGATTGAGGGCATCTTGAATTTCCTGAACTTCTCTAATTTCTAAGAGATTCCCCGCTTCTATCGGTTTGTTTTCGGTCTTTTCTGTGACTTTCCGTATACGCAAGGGCAAATCATGCACTGATAGCTCATTTCCATCAGCAAGTGCCAATGCGCTTTCTATGGAATTCTCCAACTCGCGGACATTTCCCGGCCATTTATAATTTACGAGGATCTCCATTGCCGTAGTGCTGACACGCTGAATATTCTTATCCATCCGCTTATTGAATTTATCGAGAAAGAAAGTCACAAGCTCTTGAATGTCCTCCTTATGGTATCTGAGTGCAGGACACTCAATGTGAATGACGTTTAGCCTGTAATAGAGATCTTCTCTAAACTCATGTGCATTTACAGCCTCTTCAAGATTGCGATTTGTTGCAGCAATGATTCGCGCTCTTATGGGAATTTGAACACCAGACCCGATTTTCTCAAATCTTTTTTCTTGAAGTGCTGTCAGGAGTTTAGCCTGCAGATTATGGTCCAGGGTTCCTATTTCATCTAGAAAAATAGTGCCGTCCTTAGCCAGCTCAAACTTACCGACCTTGTCTTCCGATGCCCCTGTAAATGCTCCTCGAACATGCCCAAAGAGTTCGCTCTCAATCAGGTTTGGCGGTAGAACTGCACAGTTCACATGGATGAAGGGCTTTTTTGACCGGTGACTCAGATTATGAATTTCCCGTGCCATCACACCTTTTCCTGTGCCGCTGTCCCCCGTCAGAAGTATCGTTGACTCCAAGTCCTTAATTTTACTGATTTTTTTCCTAATATCCATAATACATTGACTTGATCCGATAATGAAGGTATCTACATCACTGGCCGATTTCTTTATTTCCATGCGTTCACTCAGACGGAATGCCTGGTTGATTTTTTCAACGAGCTCACTGTTTTCAAATGGTTTGGTCAAATAATCATAAGCACCGAGTTTCATTGCCTCTACTGCATTGTCTATGGACCCATACGCCGTCATCATGATCACGACGACGTTGGCACGCATTCGCTTAATTTCAGATAAAACCTCCAGACCATTCTTTTTCGGCATCTGATTATCCAGCACCACAAGATCATAGGTGTTTTTCTCAAATAAGGCACAGCCTTCATCTCCATCGTTTGCAAGATCAACAGAATAACCTTCCAGAGTGAGCTCTTCCTTGATGACCTTAAGTATAATACGTTCATCATCTATTACTAAAATCCGTTTACTTTTCACTTTACTTCCTCATTTCCAGCAACCGAAAAACTCACACGAAATTCTGTTCCTATACCTTCTCTAGAGTTTACTGTTATCTCGCCACCTGCGTTTTTTATTGCACGCTTTACAATCGAAAGACCCACCCCGTTCCCGCTGGTCTTTGTCGTATAAAGCGGATCAAATATCTTTGGAATATCTTCTTCTACAATGCCTTTTCCATTATCAGAAATCGAAACAGTAAGCTTATTCGTGTCTGAAATATAGTAGCTTTCAACCAGAATATACCCTTCATGCTCAATGGCCTGGATTGCATTGAACATGATGTTCACAAAAGCCTGCTGCAATTGTACATTGTCTGCCTTAATGAGCGGCAGATCATCTTCCAGCCAGCTTTCAACCTTAATCTGCCTGGATTTTGTATGAAACTTGAGGACATTGATACATTTCTGAAGGACTTCGTTAATATCAATACTGGAGTAATTGTCCTTTTGAGTGATAAATGAATAGGATAACATCTGATTGATAACATCATTGATGCGGTCAACTTCGGTTACGATGGGTTCCAAAAACTCCATACACTCTGGATTATCTGCCAGCTTTTTTTCGAGAATTCTTGAGCATCCCTTAATGCTGGTAAGAGGGTTCTTTATATCATGGGCAAGTCCAGCTGCAAGCTCTCCAAGCATGGAAAACTGCTTGAGCTGGTCGATTTCCATTTCATAGACCCTTTGCCTTGTCTTATCACTCCCGACAACGACAACCCCGGTCACATCGCCCTTGGCGCCCATAAGTGGAGAAATGAGTATACTCGTAAAAAGCTTGCCCTTTTTTTTATTTATAAAAACCTCTTCATCGAAGTGGTAGGTCTTCTTTTTTGTCTTGGCATATTCAACGGCAGTGCTCACTTTCCCAAGATCGGCATCAGACATGTACTCTCTGTAATCATTTCCAATCATGGGATCTCCGTCTTCTGAAAATCGGTCTAGCGCGTGCTTATTTGCCGATACAATTATATTATTGAGATCCACACTGACTATGAAGGATGCCACACTGTCGAAGATGTTTTTTAAGTAATTTTTCTCTTTGATGATTTCATTGTCTTGAAGCACACCCTTGTACGTAACCTGTGCAATAAATTTAAGGGTTCTCAAATCTCTGAGCGTATACCGCAGTCGAGGTCTTACACAAAATGTAAACACCCTGTAGTTGTCATATTCACGAATTGGCGCCACCATGCCCTGCAGACCATCGACAGCAAAGACGCCGCCTTTTTCACATGCGTAAATCTCTTGTGTACACATAAGCAGCTTTTCTTGTACCTCTTCTTCCGACAGGTTTGTAAATCCAATCGTTCCATCGATTCGAAGTTTTCCGTTTCCAGTGACTGTGATAATGCCGATCATACTCATCACAATCATCTTTTCCACTTCATACATGCGCATGAGCTTCAACGTGTTTTTAATATCACAGCTTACTATCGAATGAAGCATATACATATCCCCTTTGTTTTAACCCCTTTTTCATATTGCATATAATACTATCATAGAAGCCTACTTTAAAAAAAGTACCCCGTCAATTTGATCGGGGCACTCTCTTTATAATGTCAAACCTCAGATTAGTTGTTTCCTATTACAGAATCCTTCATGATATAAGTTCCATCCAGAACTTGAACAAACTCTTTCCAGAAACGCTCGTCACGTTCTTTATCAACAACAGGCTTTATAGCAATCAGTTTGCTTAGGAACTCTTCTTGAGCCGGTTCGTTCACTTGATTGTTCAGCTGGTTAAGTGCGTAGGTATTAATGTCTTTGACAAAGTAGCTGAAGATCTGATCAATCAGTCTCTCGTCAAGATCATTGTTCTTTGCACCTTCTAGAACAAGCTGAGCGTAGACGATCATTGTAAAGATTTCACCGATATTGAGCATGTGGTCCATGTTCTTAAGCAGGCTTGGATCAGGAGATGCTGTCGCAAGCATCATTCTGAAGGTCTCTACCTGCTCCAGGAAGACCTTAACGTTAGGGACATCAATATTTTCATATGCTTTCTTGTAGTCAGGGAACTGAACCTTTGAAAGACCGCCTTTTCTCTGACCAAATACGTTGTGATCATCCTTGGCCATGTTCATCACGCCAACTTCTGGGTAGTCCACATTGCCGAAGAAATAGTTTTTCATGAATTTCAGCACAAGTGCCATGTTTACGTGTGCAGTCCCTTCAAGTCTGAAGAGGTAGTCCATGTTTGCATAAGCGTCCGCCATATAGTTCTCGTTCTCATAACCCTTGGCACATACAACGTCCATGATTAGACGCACAACGTCAGAACCTTGTGTTGTAACCTTCATTTTCTGGATTGGATTAAACAGTAGGTAACGACGATCTTCTTCCGACATGCTTCTGAAGTAGTCAAGACTTCTTAGGGCATAGAGCTTCATCGCGTTGCTTCTGCAATATGCTTCGTTTAGGAATGCCTTGATATGTGGGAAGTCTGTAACCTTTTGTCCGTAAATCACACGGCGGTTTGCATGTGTTACCGCTTCATAAAGTGCATGAGCGGCAATACCGGAAGCAGAGAAACCAAGCTGGAACTTACCGATATTTACGGCAGCAAGACCATCGGCAAAGGCCTTGTCGCCAACCGTCAGAATATCTTTCTCCATAAGTGGATACTCAATCATTTCATACTCTCCAACACGTGCTGCACCCATTGTAGGCAGTACAATATCTTTGACGTAGTTGTAATTTCTATGTCTGCTGTCTACAACCCAGTAAGTCCATTCACCCGTCTCTGTATTCTTGCCAAGTGTAGATACTTTTGTTGCGATGTGTGCATTACCAATGTAGTACTTGTTTCCGTTTGCCACATAGCCGTCGGCCGTTGGGCTAACTGTACACTTATTTGAGTAGAGGTCTGCACCATGATCCTTCTCAGACATACCAAATGCGAATAGCTGGCCGTCTTTAAGCTGCTCTGCCAGTTCAATCTTTTGAACGTCGTTGCCACTCATCCAAATAGGGCCGACACCCAAGATAGAAACTTGGTAAGGGTACTGGTAGCCTTCGCCGTAGAAACCTAGAATCTCACTAAGTTCACAGATTCTGCTCAGGTCATAACGTGAATTTTCATCGCCATAGCCTTCAGCTGTAAGCATCGTTGAAAAAATTTCATTTTCGCCCTGGTACTGAATCCAGTCAGATTGCCATAGATTCATTCTGTCTTCTTCACGCAGTGCCTTCAAGCCTTTACGCTCAAAATACTCGATCGTCTTCATCATTTTTTCTGTAGTCACTTGATCCGGATGTTTAGGGTCATATGAACTTGGGTTAAACAGTACTGATTTAATAGCCATTTTTCAATTCCTCCTATGATTTCAAGTTTCCGCCTATATCATTTCAAATACAGCAGCAGCACCCATGCCACCACCAATACACATACTTACAAGTCCGTACTTTTCATTACGTCTGTCCAGTTCTGAAAGCAGCTTAGCAGTCAGGAATGACCCTGTGCATCCCAGTGGATGTCCAAGTGAAATCGCGCCGCCGTTCACGTTGACTTTCTCTGTATCAAGCCCTAGTGTATTTACACATGCAATAGACTGTGAAGCAAAGGCTTCATTTAGCTCAATAACGTCAAGCTTCTCCTTGTCGATACCTGCAATTTTAAGGGCTTTAGGAATCGCTTCAATAGGACCGATACCCATGACATCCGGGCCAACACCTGCAACTGCAAATGATCTGAATGCAGCGATAGGTTTAATACCAAGCTCTTCTGCTTTTTCTTTTGACATGAGGACAACCATAGCTGCACCATCACTCATTTGTGATGCATTACCTGCTGTAACACTGCCGCCTGCTCTGAAAACAGGTCTCAGTTTTGCGAGTGACTCTGCTGTTGAGCTGATACGGATTCCTTCGTCTGCAGCAAACGTGAATTTTTCTTCAATGCTCATTCCGTCCTTCTCAACAATTCGAACGGCTTCAACAGGGATAATTTCATCCTTGAATTTACCAGACGCTTGTGCCGCTGCTGCGCGCTTATGACTTTCGGCAGCAAACGCATCCTGCATTTCACGTGTCACGCCGTATTGCTCTGCAACAACTTCTGCCGTTTCACCCATCGTGATATAGCTCTCAGGGTAGTTTTCCATCAGATATGGGTTTGGTGCAATGATATTGCCACCCATTGGTACAGCGCTCATTGACTCTAGGCCGCCTGCAACAACAATCTCCTGCTGGCCAGCCATGATGCTGTTCGCCGCCATCGCAATAGACTGCAGCCCTGAGGAACAAAATCTATTGACTGTCTGGCCGGAAACACAATTAGGTATTCCAGCTCTTAGTCCAATGATCCGAGCTACGTTCATCCCTTGCTCTGCTTCAGGGAATGCGCACCCAATAATAATGTCATCAATTTCTTGTACATCCAGTTTAGGCACTTTTTTCAGCACACCATTTAGCACCTGTGCTGCGACATCTTCTGGTCGAGTATAGCGTAGCGCGCCTTTTGGAGCTTTACCAATGGCTGAACGACCATATGCAACTATTACTGCTTCTTTCATATTCAGTCTCCTTCACTTAATTTCTAAGGGGTTTGCCCGTCTTCAGCATATGCTCAATTCTTTGCTGGGTTTTTTCTTCTTTGCACAGATTTACAAAGACTTCACGTTCAAGTTCCAGAATACGCTCTTCACTTACATAGATGCCTGCTGGTACATTACCGCCGGTAAGAATATAGGCTACCTGATCTGCAATATACTTGTCGTATTCAGAGATAAACTTGCCTTTGTACATAAACTCAGATACGTATTCAAGTGCGGCTCGACCGGTATGTCCCAGCACCTTGATTTTTTCCTGTCTCTTAGGCACAAATGCTTGACTCATATGAAGTGCTTGCGTTTTCGCTTTCTCAATTACATAATCACTATTCATAACTACTTTGTCTGATTTTCTCATAGACATGTTCTTCATGGCTTCATGTGCACTGCCTGATACCTTTGCAGTCGCGATGGATTCCCAAGCCTTGCGTACATGCCCAATCAGTTCTCCGGTATTTGCCTTGCCAACGCCTTCCGTTGTTCTAATCAGCATTTCCTTTGTACCGCCACCAGCTGGAATCAGTCCAACGCCTACTTCAACGAGACCCATATATGTTTCCGCGTGTGCCGTTACAGTATGAGAATGCATAACCACTTCAGCGCCACCACCAAGCGTCATCCCATAAGGTGCCGCTACGACAGGCTTACGGCAGTATTTAAGTGCCATATTCGCCGTTTGGAATTTTTCAATAACTTTTGCAAGCTCTCCCCAGTCTTGTGATTGAGACAGCTGTGCGATTTGCATTAGGTTTGCGCCAACAGAGAAATTGCCACCTTCATTTGCGATAACAAGACCTTTGTAGTTTGATTCAACTTCTGCAACCGATGCATGGATCATCTCCATAACCTCGTCTGTAATTGAATTGCCTTTTGATTTAAACTTCAGGCAAGCGATGCCGTCCCCAATATCTAGAAGCGCTGCGCCTGCATTCTCTTTAATAACACTGCTTGCATATGCAGCAAGTGAAAGGTACGGTGTACTGAATGTTGCTTGATCGTAGAAGTGCTTTTGTCCATTTGAAAGTCTTGCACTAACCCACTCAGGTACTGTTTCGCCTTCTTTTTCCATACGCGCTACTGACGCTTCAACACCAATCATGTCCCAAATTTGGAATGGACCTATTTCCCAGTTGAATCCCCAGCGCATTGCGTTGTCAATTTGCTTGTAGTCATCTGCAATTTCAGGGACTTTGCTTGCACTGTAGAGAAGCACATTCTTAATAACTTCCCATGTGAACTTGCCTTCTTCACTCTGGTCATCTGTCATTGTCTTGTACTTGTTTTCAGACTTAAGCGCAGCTTTTACAAGGTCAAGCTCCACGCGCTCAGATGGTACATATTCAAGCGCTTTGCTGTCCCATACAAGGTTTACTTTTTTACCGCCAACCTTGTCCCGCTTGTAAACCCCCTGTTTTGTCTTATTGCCGAGCTGACCGCGTTCAATAAGCTCAACAATCCACTTTGGCGCCTCATGCTTGGCAATTTCTTCAGCATCATCAATATTTGAAATAACATTGCCAGCGACCTTTAGTACAATATCCAGACCAACCATGTCCATTGTCTTGAAAGTCGCACTCTTTGGACGTCCAATGGCTTGACCTGTAAGGGCGTCTACCTTTTCAACAGAGAAACCAAACTTCTCCATTTGCTGGAGTACTGTCATGATTGAGTAAGTACCGATTCTATTGCCGACAAAGTTTGGTGTATCCTTTGCATTTACCACGCCTTTTCCGAGTTTATGCGTACCAAACTCTGACATGTACGCCATCAGTTCGGGCGCAGTATTTTCATTTGGAATCAGTTCAAATAACTTCATGTATCTTGGCGGGTTGAAGAAATGTGTTCCCAGGAAATGTGCCTTGAACTCATCTGTCATGCCATCTGTGATTTTGTTGATTGAAACGCCAGACGTGTTTGAGCTGACAATGGTTCCAGGACGTCTATATTTCGCAACTTCTTTAAAGAAATTCTGTTTTACAGTAAGGTCTTCAAGAATAACCTCGATAATCCAGTCGCATTCTGAAATGCGGTGCAGGTCATCCTCGAAGTTTCCAACTTCAATGAGGTCCCCAAAATCCTTGTCATAAATTGCACGTGCACGTGGGTTTGTAACACCCGCCTTTCCGTTTGCAGCAAATCTATTACGTACGATTGGGCTGTCTAGCGTAAGACCCTTTTTCTCTTCCTTAGGATCCAGTGTTTTAGGAACAATATCCATTAAAAGCACCGGAATGCCTGCACCCGCCATATGTGCAGCGATACCTGCACCCATGACGCCTGCACCCAGCACCGCCACCTTGTTAATATTGAAATTCATATGCTTCCTCACTTTCAACTTGTTTATTTAACGAGCAGACCAACTTCCACGGCCTCAGCTCTAAGCTTTTCTCTAAAATCCGGGTGTGCAATTTCTAGAAGTGCTTCCACCCGCTCGCTGATTGATTTATTTTGAAGATTCGCAATGCCATACTCTGTAACGATGTACATGACATCACTTCTCGCTGTTGTTACAACTTGACCTTTTGGAAGCGCAGTCACGATTGTAGAATTCACATTGCCCGCTTTATCTGTATTTGTAGATGCAAGACAGATAAAGCTCTTGCCGCCTTTTGACATAGATGCACCGCGTACATAGTCTACTTGGCCACCCGTAGTACTGTACTGATCAAACCCGATTGACTCAGAACAAACCTGACCCGTCAAATCAGTCATAAGACATGCATTGATTGAAATGAAATTATCGTTTTCAGCAATTGCTTTCGGCTGATTGACTTCATAGATTGGGGAAAGCTCAACATGTCCTTCGCCAACGTACTCATAAAGCTCTTTGCTGCCCAGACCAAAACCTGAAACCTTTTTGCCACTAAGGACACCTTTTTTAGCCAGATACACCATAGAATCGGTAAACATTTCCGTATGTACAGACAGGTCCTTTTTCGATTCAAGGCCAAAACCGATTGCATTGGAAAGACCACCTATACCGATTTGCAGGCAAGAACCATCTTCAATATGCGGTATGAGCAGGTCTGCAATCTTCTGATCTACTTCTGATGGTTGTGTAGATGGCAACTCAGGAAGCACGTGGTCATGCTCGCAAATCCACGTTACATCGCTCACATGAATCCGGTGCTTTGTACCCGCTACTTTAGGTTGATGCGCATTCACCTGTACTATAACCGTATCCGCAATTTCTGCTGCAATGTGTGCAGACGAAACGCCCATTGGCCCAAAGTACATATAGCCTTCCTCATCTGGTAGAGATACATCAGCCATAAGCACTGTCGGATCAAAGTCCACCATGCACTTGTCAAACTCAGACAGATGGGCAACTTTGATATTCACATTTCCGGCTTTATAAAAGGCACGCTCATAAGGCCCATAAAACACGGTACTGTAGTTTAGGTGGCCAATATACTCCGGTGACTGCAGGAATTTAAACGGATGCAGTGCAAGCGCAGAAAACAGGTCCACATTCTCAAGATTCTTATAGTTGTCAGCAAGCGTTTCCATCAGCTGAATTGGTGCCGCTGAACAGGGTGGAAAAAACACTCTGTCATTTGACTCTACTTTTAAAGCGGCCTCTTCCAGTGAAACAAGTTTTTCATTATAAATTGATCTCCAACTCATTTTGTTACCCCTTTCCATTGTCCCTATGAATCGCACTTTTTTTATTGTAGGAAGACACGTTTCCTAACTTGATAGCTTCATTCGATCCTGCCTCTCGATAAAGACAGCGCACTTCGTATTGCAAAACACTTTTCAAACCCTGGTATTCTGTTTCATCAACAATCGTTTTTAAATGCTCCATATGCGCCAATCCCCACCTACTTATCTATAGAGCAAGTTCTATGCCAAGATAGACTCCTTGAAAACACTGACTTAACCCCTTAATGATGTGCAATCTTTTGCTTATTATGTGCAAAATGTGCAAGCCTTGCACAAGTTGATACTTCTTGGTCACAAACTATGAAGATGTCTGTCCATAAAGCTGCTGAACAATCCCCCGCTGAAGTTTTCCAGCGCTGTTTTTCGGCAGTTCATCTACCACCTGCAGATATTTCGGTATTTGTATGCTTCCCAGTTTGTCTTTCAAAAATCTTTTCAGCTCTTCACGATCCAAATGGGCATTCAATTTCGTAGATACAATTGCTTTGCCAACCTCGCCCCATTTGGCATCGGACACGCCAATCACGCAAACTTCGTGAACCTTGGGATGCTTATAAATCTCCTTTTCGATGACCGGTGGGAATACATTTTCGCCGCCTGTAATAAACATGTTCTTCTGACGTCCAACAATACAGTAATTTCCATTCTTATCGACCTTGGCGACATCACCTGTGTGCACCCAGCCATTTCTCAAAGTCTTTGCCGTTTCTATTTCGTCATTCCAGTAACCAGAGAAAATGAGAGGCCCCCTCCAGATAATTTCTCCATGAACATCGACGCCCACTTCCTCACCCGCCTGATCAACCACTTTGACCTGATTGAACAACATGGGTTTTCCAACTGATTCATAATTCTCTCTGATGTTTTCCATATTCAGTTGGTCGAGTGTGAAACTCAAGTTGTTGGGCCCAGCCTCTGTCATGCCATATGCAGCGGCAAATTTTACCCCTTTGTCCCAGAATTTTTCCATAATATCCAGCGGTGTCGGTGCCGCACCACTCAGTATCCATTTCAGTGATGAAAAATCTGCTTCATCGAACTCAGGCGTATTGATCATCATTCTGAAAATTGTCGAAACCCCCAGCATGACAGATGGTTTTTCAGCAGCAATGATATCCAAAGCCAACTTCGGCTCAAAGCACTTGTTTATGATCACCCTGCCGCCAGTCAAGAGGACTGGCAGTGTAAATACATTCCATCCAGCCGTATGAAAGAGTGGAAGCATCAAGTATGTGCTATCCGTGCTATTCAGATCTAGAGTCAACACTTCACTGACTGCGTTGAAAAGCAAGGCCCTATGCGATATCATTGCCCCCTTAGGCACGCCAGTTGTTCCACCAGTGTGGATAATCATATGGATATCTTCCAGGTCAAGCTCTGTATGATCCGCATATTTATCATTGCTGTATACCATAATGTCTTCATAGTGGACAGCTTCCAGTCTTTCTCTGGCACCTGATACGACAACATAAGTCTCTACACTTACTTGTGACTTGATGCGTTCAATTTTGTTTTTATATATTTCTTCATAAAAAAGAATCTTTGGTCGTTCATTATTTATCATTGCTACCAGTTCATTTTCAGAAAGCAATTGATTGTAAGTCGTCAAAATCGTTCCGGTTTTAGCTGTAGCATAATAGGCATCGAAGTGCTCAATGCAGTTTCGAGCACAAAAGCCGATTCGATCTCCCTTTTTCACATCCAGCTTGTCCACCAAGTAATTTGATAGAAGATTTGAACGGCCTTCCAAGTCACCGTAGGTGTAGCCCTGCTTTGCATCGTAATCAAAAATGGCCTCTTTATTCATGGATATTCGAGACCTAAAATAGGAATAATCAGGATTCCATAAAGTAGCACCCATCTCTTATTCGCCCCCTTTCAACTTTCCAATATCTGTTCCAGTAGCTTCCCTTTAAAAACTAAAATTTATTCTTGAACAAGAGACTTCCCCAAAATTCTCATTATTTATAAGAGCAATTTCCGTGCCAAATCGAAACCCTTGAAAATCCCCATGTATGTCCTTATACTTGTGCAATTCGTCGCATAATTCGTGCAATTATTTCACATGTGCAAACCTTTTCTCCTTTGCCCATCAAATTGTTTCTTTATTGACAATGTGTTAGAATATCAGATGAATGAAGACTTTAACTACACTTGGAACCGAGGTAATCCCCATGCCACCAAAAGCAAAGACCCCTGAAGAAATGGCCCTGGAACGCGAAAAAATCATCAAGGAAGCCATGGTTCTCGTCAACAAATCAGGCCTTCCTGGTCTAACTATGCGTAAATTGGCTACAGCGCTTAAAATGTCTGCCACAAATATCTACAATTATTTTGAAAACAAAGATGAAATCTACCTATACATTCTTCTGGACAGCTTCAATATGCTTCACGAGAACATTAGCGGTGCCATTAAGTCAAACAAGTGTGCTTTTGAAAACCTTGAAATATACCTCCGTACATTTATTGACTTCGGTGTGCAATACGAAAGTCGATACGAGCTCATGTTCAGTACAAAGGATCCAAAATCTTTAGACTATGCAAACACACCTTCTGAAGTATTGGCTACTCAAGAAAAAGAAGTCGCTATGAAGGCTTATCACCTCCTATACGGTATACTGGAAGAGCTTAACTTCACTGAGGATAAGGATGAAATCTGGTTGACTACAGGACGGATTATTGCAGAGGTTCATGGCGCAATTAATTTGCACCAGACGCATATTCTTTCAGAGACCCTCAATGATCCTAAACTCATATTTGAAAACTTAATCAAACATATTTTGTCCCAATTTGAAAAATAGGATTACAAAGTCTTGTTGAAAATTCTATGATTTCAATAAGGCATACTCTAAAAAAATGAGCCCCCTTTACATCATGTAAAGAGGGCTCTTAATTATTTATTTGATTGAGGTTGAGGTCCTGCTTTTTTGATTACTCAAACGAAAGTTCAGTACGACCAATCAGGTCTTGTTGAAGACCAGGACTCAGCTCTACAAAGTAAGCACTGTAGCCTGCAACACGGACAAGCATGTTCTTGTACTTCTCCGGATTTTCAAGTGCAGCCAGAAGGGTTGCCTTGTTTGTGATGTTGAACTGGCTGTGCATGATCTTTTGCGCTACGATTTCGTCAAGCAGGGCAACAAAGTTATTTCTGCCTGTAATGCCCGATACTGTCGCCGGTGTAAACTTCCAGTTGAGAAGTGTTCCATTGCCTGCACGCTCATGGTCAAGCTTGCCAACTGATTTTGCAATCGCTGTCGGACCAGAAATATCATGTGAGGATACTTTTGTATGCACAGGACCCAGGCAGTCTGAAACAGGTTCATGGGCCTTTCTGCCCTCTGGCGATGCCCACTGCAGCTGACCGTGTGGTACGTTTGCCGATACTGAGTAAACGCCCGGAAGGAATGTGCCGCCTCTTGGATTTTCCTTGTTGTCCACCTTGTCACAGTATGAGTTGAATGCAAATATGGCTAGGTCGTCTGCATAGTCATCATCGTTTCCGTAGTGGTGCATCTTGTCACTATTGACCAGCTGGTAAAGTGCTTCATGGCCTTCCCAGTCGTTCTTAAGCGCTTCAAGGAAGGTCTCACCTGAAACAGCCTTGTCCTCGAATACAAGCTTTTTAAGTACAGACAGACCATCTGCAACCGTTCCCAGACCAACAGCCTGAGGACCTGTAAAGTTGTAAATCGCACCACCTGCTGTGACGTCCTTGCCTTTTTCAATACAACCGTCCATGAGTGCTGACAGGTAAGGCAGCGGCTTTCTCTTTGCATGCGCCTCATCCATCTTGTTGATGCCGGTAACCATATGGTTTACCCAGTATTCCATTTGTGTATCGAACGCTTCCTGGAGCTCTTCGAATGTTGTGAAGTCTTTCAGCGAGCCCGTTTGTGGACCGGATTGTCTGTCATTCTCAAGCCACTTGCCGTCGTTGATTGCCATTTCAAGTACTTTCGACATACTGAAGTATGTTGCATCATGCCAGCCGTACTCTTTACCTGCCGTATCGATTTCAACACAGCCAACAACCTGGTAGTCTCTTGAATCGGCTAGGGTTCTGCCAGATGCAAGTGATGCTGGAATGGCTACTTCATCATTGAATACTTTCGGGTGACCGTAGCCAATGCGGATGACGTTTGCAGTCTTCACTTTCAGTTCATAAGGTGTCTTGTTGTGCAGACGTACGCAAACCCAAGGTGCAATCAGACGCGTATGTGCAGAAGCATCCAGAATCATGTATGTCAAATCGTTTGACGCGTCTTTGCCACGCTTGTCCACACCGCCGATTGTAAGACTCTCGCCGCCCATGCCTCGACCTGAGTTTGCATGTGCTGTAATATGGTCACGCAGACGTGTTGGTGTCAGCATTTTTACGAATGACACTTCTAGAAGCTCTTGAAGTTCCTCTTGTGTTGCCCCATTTTCTAGTGATTTTTCGTAGAATGGGTATAGGTACTGGTCAAAACGACCATATGAAATCGAGTGACCATTTGATTCAATCAGAATGAAGTTTGTCGCAAACGTGAACAGCTGCAGGGCATCGTAGAAATCACGTGGTGGATTTTCAGAAACCCATTCACACACTTCTGCAATCTTAAGCAGTTCTGCCTTACGCGTTTCTGAAGTCTCAGCTGCTGCGCGCTCTTTTGCAAGCTTTGCATAACGGTTCATAAAGATGTGGCAGCCGTCCAGTGCAATCAGCATTGAATCGTACACTTCTTTTTGCTCTGCATAGTCCGCTGCTGAAGAATCCAGCTTTGCAAGTGCTTCTTCAACTTGCTTTTTCACGCCGCCGTAACCGATTTCCATTACGCGCTCGTAGCGTACAGATGTATGGCCTACACCGCCGTGTAAGTACAAGTTGAAGAATGCAATCGCTGTATCCAGGTGAGAAACTTCCATTTCCTTTGGACTAAATGTTTCAATAGCCAGTTCCTCAGATGTCTTGCCCTTCCAAAATTCTTCAATGCCTAGAAGCGCTTGACGCGTTTCGTCTGTAGCTGAGTAGGGGTCAACCTCACGTTCTTCCCAAGGGTGGTTTCTGATTTCATCGCAAATCCAGCTGAATGCAATTTCAGGAAAAATCGGCGCCGATTTCATAGGTGCTGCAATCTCACCTACAAACAGCTCATCTGGATAGATGTTGATGTTAACGTTTTCCAGGATATGACGGTAAGACTTGGCCCACTTGATTTTTGTTGTGTCTGCAGCAAACTTCTTATATCCTTCGGTTACAAGCAGCGCTCTTTGCGGATCGACCACAAATGGCTGTGCATGCATGAAGTCGAGCAGTCTGTTGACACGCGGATATGGTGACAGCTCCTCTGCACACCCTGATTCTCCGACGTTCCACTCGTAATCATATGGAATTGTTCCTGCTGGTTTTTGCTTTTTCATAAAAGTTCCCCCTCATTCAGTAACCGCATACCTCGCAGTAGTTGAAATATTCTGAAAAAATCACTTTAAAAAAATCACTTTAACCGTTTTTTCAATTTGACTGCTCGTTTTACAGAATTGATTTTTGGTTAACAGCGTTATCTTAATGGTGTTATTCTAACATAGTTAACCTTAAGTTTCAAATCAAATTCTTTCCACTTCAAAAAACACCTATGATACCTTAAAAAGAAAAAAACCGTCGCCTTGAGCTTTATATACACCCACACTTCACCCGTTCTACCGCTGCATTTAATGCTACTTGCCTTGGAATTCAGCCCGTCTCTTTTCAACAAAAGCTGTTACGCCTTCCTTAAAATCTTCTGATTCTCCACAGACAACCTGCTGCTTAACCTCTTCCATAATATAAGTCTCAAAGTCCTTATATTCACTTTCGAATATCAGCTTTTTCATGCCTGCATAGGACAGGGATGGACCATACGCCAATTTTTGAGCAAACTTCTCAGTTGCGCCTTTAACCATATCCATATCTACAACTTCATTAACAAGTCCCAGGGCATAAGCCTGATGCGCCGAAACTGGCTTTCCTGTCATAATCAATTCCGTTGCCTTAGCCACGCCAAGCGCACGTGTAAGCAAATAGGCCCCACCCGCGTCAGGCACAAGTCCAATGTTTACAAAAGCCTGTATGAAGTTTGCATTTTCTGCAGCGATTCTAAAATCGCAGGCCAAAGCAATATTGAATCCAGCTCCTGCGACTGGTCCGTGTACCGATGCAATTATGGGTTTGGGCAGCTGCTTGATCTTCAACGACACTCTGCCTGCCTTCTCAATACTCCCACCAAAATCCAATCGGTTTGTCTTAATCCCCTGATACATTACACCGATATCGCCACCAGCACTGAAGCCTTTGCCTTTTCCTGAAATGACACCGACCCTTACCGATGGATCTGCTTCAATGAGTTCCAGGGCTGCCATCAAATCATCCAACATCGGTTCATCCAGCGCATTGAGGTTATGTGGACTGTTCATTTCAATCGATGCAATTCCTTGGTCCACTGAATAGTTTATTTTCTTGAATTCCAAATTAAGTCTCCTCTCCTTGATACGGTTTTCTTAACACATGATTTATAAACGCAATTTGCATGCCAAACTCAAAACGCCTAAATTTCAACACTTTTGCTTGCATAAGCTTTCAGCGATTGCACATGACGCGCACAAATTGCACATCTTGTGAATATTTTGCACAAATCACACGCGGACTTCATTGACCTTTTCACGCCTGTTCTTCAAAAGCTGTCACTAGCGGTGTCTTTGACGCAGCCCTCCAAAATGGGTGAAATCAATTAATCCAACACGCAAGTTGTACATCACCTATGTTCTGAAATTGATTCCATATAAATTTGGCACATAAATTGCTCTATCAATATATAAGGATCTACAAATGCAAATGACAAAGAAACACGCGTATCTAACTACTCAGTACAGCCATAGCTGCTAACACATACGGTGCCGAAATGTATAAGCGGTGACCTACGCACTGCATTGAAAGGTTTTGGTGCCGTATTGTTATATCTAGTATCCGTATTATGGGAATCACTGCCCTACACGGTGCACCTTCTTCAATCATCATGTGTGTTTAATGCAAAATGAACCCCCTCTACGACAGGCGTAGAGGGGGTTCATTTTGTATACTATAAAAATAGTGACGTCACCGGAAACTCAGTGACACCACCTATAGCATTCATCAATAGATCTATTTTATTTATTCTCACAAAAAACGCCTCTTGACTTAAGTCAATGCACCCGCTTGCAAACTCCTCTATAATTTATATATAGTCACACATAGATGAAAGGAGAAACAACTATGAAAACTACACCTTCAAATAAAATTCGAAAATGGAGCATCATCTCTGGCCTATCATTACTCGTTATGGCTCTTACAGCCGGATATGCCTATGGTTTTGTCTTCTCGGGAATCTATGTTGAAAACAATGCAGTGCAGACCCTAAGTAACATTCAGCAAAACTACCTGCTCTACTTGTCCGGTGCAGCAGCATGGTGCCTGATTCTTATAACGGACCTGCTAGTATCCTATGGCTTCTATATCTATTTGAGACCTGTCCACAAGACACTGGCACTTGCGTCAGGCATGCTGCGTCTTATATATTCACTCTTTCTCGCAGTGGGTATCCTTTACCTGTTCAAAAGCAACACAGACCTTTTCCTTAAATACTGGTCCCTTGGCCTCTTCATCATAGGATTCCACCTCATAGCTACAGGTCTTGGAACCTTTAAAAGTCCTTCCGTCCCCACAATTCTCGGCATTCTTTTAATCGTTGCCGGTTCTGGGTATACCCTTATCCACGGACTGGAAAATTTTATTCCCAACCAAAACGCCTTGGCTTCTTCATTGGAGAGCATTCTTGCTGTTCCAATGACAATTGGTGAACTGTCATTTGGCATCTGGCTTCTTGTAAAAGGTGGTAAACACCCTAATCTACAACCTTCAAATGCCCACGGTCAAGACGCCGTTTAATGCGACTCAGTGATTCGGGTGTGATTCCAAGGTAGCTGGCAAGCTGATGCTGGGGAACCCTTGAAAAAAGTTCCGGCCTTTTATTCATCATTCGTTTGACCCGCTCTTCAGGTGTCAAACGAATGAATGAGGCAAACTCCTCCTGAAGACTGCCCATACCTGCTTCCACCATTTTTCGCGTTATTGCGGCAAGTTCCGGATACTGGTCATACTCTTCTTCTTGTGTATCCATATCTCCCACAATCATGACCGAATCTTCAATACATGCAACGCTAAAAGATGACAGACCTGAATCTACATCTGGAAAAACAGTTATACTCTGCTTCTCAGTGTAAAATTCAGACGTAACCTCTCTCCCATCCTCATCCACAGCGTATTTACGCGCACAGCCCTCCAATATGAAAAAACACTGCACTGGAACTTCCCCCTGCCTTATGAGAACACTCCCCTTCTTAAAGACCTGAACTGGGATATGATCTACCATTTCACGTAAATCTGCTTCGCTTGCATCACTATACTCTTTTATACTTTTCACCAAGCTATCCAGGGCATCTGCCCTCAGGCGTTCTACTGACATGGGTCCACCTCCGAAAATAAATGTTACAACTATGCTTATATCTTATCAGATTCATTCCCTATATACCCAACCATTTCAGCTTGATATTCTTTGCACCCTAACCCATCACCCAGTGCAATCTCAAATCACCTTTCTTTTGCTGTTTCTAGCGCATTTGAGGGGTATGTATATACTAGAATTCCCGGTCCAAACCGTATGCTTCGATAAAATAGCATTAGTAACTTGAAAGATTGAATATCAATCGTACACACAGGCTTTGAATTTGGAAAAATCAAGGACTTATTTGTGTTTTTTGGACGATGCAAACCCGAAAATGGTATGATAGCGTAAACGGTATAGTCGTAAAAAATAAGAGAACGTGCTTAATGACATAAATGACGATAAAGATTCCTACAAAAGCAGATTTAAGATTCATAAGGATGTGTTAGGCTTGGAACAAAACAAAGATGACAATCAAATTTTAAGTACTCCCGAAATCAGAGACGAAGCAAGTGAAAACGAAATCAACACGCCCGAGTCAACGCCTTCATCTGACGGCATGCTGACGCAGGATCAGCTTTCTGCGCTTTTTGACTCAATTGACGATAATGAAGCTGATGAAGCATCAAATGCAGACCCTGACGCTCCAGATGAGCCTGAGCCAGATGCTGACCCTAACAAGATGATGACTCCAGAGGAAATTGCTAATCTTGTTGCGGCGCAAGCTACTGAGGAAACTACTGAGGAAACTACTGAAGAAAAAACTTCAACACCGGAAGATAACTCCACTGAAGAACCCGCTTCCCAATCTGATGGCATGCTTTCGCAGGACGATATATCTGCGCTGTTTGAGTCTGCGGACACCTCAGAGCCCGTTGAAGATGTAGATGCACCTGAGGAAACTGAAGATGAAACTGAAGCGTCAGCCGAACCTGAACCAGAGGCTGACCCTAATAGAATGATGACTCCTGAAGAGATTGCCAATCTTGTTGCGGCGCAAGCTACCGAGGAAACTATTGAAGAAGAAACTTCAAGTCCAGAGGACAACTCTGAGGGAGAACCGGCTTCTCAATCTGACGGCATGCTTTCGCAGGACGATATATCTGCGCTGTTTGAATCTGTAGACACCACAGAAACTGAGGAAGAAACTGAGCCAGTATCCGAACCTGAACAAGATGCTGATCCGAACAGAATGATGACCCCTGAGGAAATTGCTAATCTTGTTGCGGCGCAATCTATCGAGGAAACTACAGTTGAAGAAAAAACTTCAAGTCCAGAGGACAATTCTGAGGGAGAACCGGCTTCTCAATCTGACGGCATGCTTTCGCAGGACGATATATCTGCGTTGTTTGAGTCTGTAGACACCTCAAAGACCATTGAAGATGTAGATACACCTACTGAAACTGAAGATGAACCTGAAGCGTCAGCCGAACCTGAACCAGAGGCTGACCCTAATAGAATGATGACTCCTGAAGAGATTGCCAATCTTGTTGCGGCGCAAGCTACCGAGGAAACTATTGAAGAAGAAACTTCAAGTCCAGAGGACAACTCTGAGGGAGAACCGGCTTCTCAATCTGACGGCATGCTTTCGCAGGACGATATATCTGCGCTGTTTGAATCTGTAGACACCACAGAAACTGAGGAAGAAACTGAGCCAGTATCCGAACCTGAACAAGATGCTGATCCGAACAGAATGATGACCCCTGAGGAAATTGCTAATCTTGTTGCGGCGCAAGCTACACAGGATGAATCTGCTGAAGAAGAAACTTCAACGCCGGAAGATAACTCCACAGAAGAACCTGCTTCTCAACCTGATGGCATGCTCTCTCAGGACGATATATCTGCTCTGTTTGAATCTGATGACAGCACGGAAACTGCTGAAGATACCGATGCATCGGAAGAGCCTGAATCCTCAATCGAACCTGAACCAGAAGCTGACCCGAACAGAATGATGACGCCTGAAGAAATCGCTAACTTGGTTGCGGCGCAATCTACACAGGATGAATCTGCTGAAGAAGAAACTTCAGCGCCAGAAGATAACTCAACAGAAGAACCAGCTTCTCAACCTGACGGCATGCTTTCTCAGGACGATATATCTGCTCTATTTGAATCTGCAGACAACACGGAAACTGTTGAAGAAGTAAATGAACCTGAAGCGTCAGCCGTACCGGAACCGGAAGCTGACCCTAATAGAATGATGACTCCAGAAGAAATCGCTAACCTTGTTGCGGCGCAATCTACACAGGATGAATCTGCAGAAGAAGAAACTTCAGCGCCAGAAGATAACTCAACAGAAGAACCAGCTTCTCAACCTGACGGCATGCTTTCTCAGGACGATATATCTGCTCTATTTGAATCTGCAGACAACACGGAAACTGTTGAAAACCTAGATGAACCTGAAGCGTCAGCCGTACCTGAACCAGACGCTGATCCTAACAGAATGATGACCCCTGAGGAAATTGCTAATCTTGTTGCGGCGCAAGCTACACAGGATGAATCTACTGAAGAAGAAACCTCAGCGCCGGATGATAACTCCACAAAAGAACAAGCTTCTCAGCCTGACGGCATGCTTTCGCAGGACGATATATCTGCGCTGTTTGAGTCTGCCGACACCTCAGAGCCCGTTGAAGATGTAGATACACCTGAGGAAACTGAAGATGAACCTGAAGTGTCAGCCGAACCGGAACCAAACGCCGACCCTAACAGAATGATGACTCCAGAAGAGATCGCCAATCTTGTTGCGGCGCAAGCTACCGAGGAAACTACTGAAGAAGAAACTTCAACACCGGAAGATAACTCCACTGAAGAACCCGCTTCCCAATCTGATGGCATGCTTTCACAGGATGATATATCTGCTCTGTTTGAATCTGCGGACACCACAGAAACTGAGGAAGAAACTGAGCCAGTATCCGAACCTGAACAAGATGCTGACCCTAACAGAATGATGACGCCTGAGGAAATCGCTAATCTTGTTGCGGCGCAATCTACTGAGGCTGAAAATGAGCCTGAAGTGTCAGCCGAACCTGGACCAGAAGCTGATCCTAATAGAATGATGACCCCTGAGGAGATTGCTAACTTGGTTGCAGCGCAATCAACCGAGGCTGAATCTGCTGAAACTGTAGATGAACCTCAAACATCAGTCGAACCGGAACCAAACGCCAACCCTAACAGAATGATGACGCCTGAGGAAATCGCTAATCTTGTTGCGGCGCAAGCTACCGAGGAAACTACTGAAGAAGAAACTTCAACACCGGAAGATAACTCCACTGAAGAACCCGCTTCCCAATCTGATGGCATGCTTTCACAGGATGATATATCTGCTCTGTTTGAATCTGCGGACACCACAGAAACTGAGGAAGAAACTGAGCCAGTATCCGAACCGGAACCAAACGCTGATCCTAACAGAATGATGACCCCTGAGGAGATTGCCAATCTCGTTGCGGCGCAAGCTACCGAGGAAACTATTGAAGAAGAAACTTCAACACCGGAAGATAACTCCACTGAAGAACCCGCTTCCCAATCTGATGGCATGCTTTCACAGGATGATATATCTGCTCTGTTTGAATCTGCAGATACTTCCGAACCCGTTGAAGACGTAGATACACCTACTGAAACTGAAAATGAGCCTGAAGTGTCAGCCGAACCAGAACCAGACGCCGACCCTAATAGAATGATGACCCCTGAGGAGATTGCTAACTTGGTTGCAGCCGAATCTTCCGAGGAAACTACGGGAGAAGAATCTGCTGAATCCAGCGACGATGATGTTGAGATACCAGAGGACAACTCTGAAGAAGAGTCCACTGAAAACCCATCCGACGAAACTGAGCAAGAGTTTTCTAGTATTGAAGAAGAAATCTTGGAATCTGAGGAAATAGAAGAAACATCAAACGAGGAGCAAGATCATCAATCTGAAGGAACCTTATCACAGGATGAAATAGCTGCTTTGTTCGATTCTGAAAACAGTTCGGATAGCACTGATGCATCCGACGACACAGATAAAGTCACTGACCCCCTCATATCATCGCAACCGGAAGGTGCCGCTACTCTATTTGATGAGGAAGATACGGAAATTGAAGAGCTTGAAACTGAAGTTCCTGCTGAAACAGAAGCGCCTATTGAAGATGTCAGCGAGCTCGAAACAGACTTTGAAGAAGTCGAAGCCTTACCTGCAGAGGCGTCCAGTGATGTACCTGCAGACGCTGAGCAAGAAGTGGGCGAGAAGAAACCGGGTCTCATGTCACGTATGCTTGGCACTCTGAAGAAGACCTTTTCAAGAAAGACAAAACTTAAGGACGAGAATACTGAACTAATTTCAGAACATGACTCCGATACGATAGAACCTTTGGAAACTGGAGAAGATGAAACCCTTGCCTCTGAAGAAGAGGATCAGACTCCAGACACGGCACGCATTGCCGATATCGTCGACAACACCATGGAAGAAGTAATCGAAGAGGATTATGAAGAAGTCCCTGAGGCAATTGTAGACCAGGAAAATCAAGAAGCTGATGACAGCATTCCAGAAGAAAGCCCAGAAGAAATTTATGAAGAAGTCCCGGAAGAGCCTCTAGATGAAATTCAAGAAGAAAAAGAAGAAGAACCTAAAGCAAAAACAAGCTTTTTCGCTAAACTGAAAGGCATCTTTAAGCGCTCTTCATCTAAGAAGAAAAAACAAGCGTTATCAGAGGCTGCTGATGCAGAGTTGCCGAGGCTCGATAGCTATGAAGAGGATATTCTAGAAGAAGCCATTTCGCCGCCTTCTAAAAAAGATAAAAAGAAATCCAAGCCATCTAAGCAAAAATCCGGCTTTAAACGTCTACTGGGCGTATTGGGAATACTTGTCTTAATGACAGGTGCTTTTGCCGCTGGTTTCTTAGTTCGAGACTATGTGGACATGCCCGAACCTGATCCTGCTCAGCTCCAGGCTCAGGCAGAAGCCGAGGCAAAGAAAGCTGCCGACGAAAAACGTGCCGAGGAACTGGCGAAAATCAGCCCAAGCGACTATACCTCTTCCATGTATTTAGATTCAATTCTCCTCAAGGGGAGGGCCGAAAAAACGACCTCAATCAAGCTTCAACGCATTGATGATGTCAGCAAACTCATTGAGTTTCCAAACCTGCGTCGAATAAGACTTTATGATATGACTGGCGATGAAGACTTAAGTGTTATTGCGCAACTGGAGGGTGTTGAGGAGATTACAGTTGAAAACTCTGTGCTCAGAAATCAGTTTGGAAATGAAAGCATCGATTCTGTCACCTACATTGAACTCAACGATTGTTTAATTGAGGACTCCAGCCAGTTTGGGAATTTCAAAAATCTAAAAGAACTCTATATCTTCTTTACGGATTTCGTTTCCGAAGGTGGCAAGATGGAGCTGACAGCCTATCTGCCCGCTATAGAAAACCTGACACTGAGCAATTGCGGCGAATTTGATGAAATGGTTGGGGTTACAGAACTTAGCAACTTAAAAACGCTGAACCTATCCAGCAAAACACTCGTCAAGAACATGTCCTATGTGGAAAACACCCACATAGAAAATGTGAAAGTGGATGTCTCATTTGCTGAAGACCTAGAACAGCTCAAGGTCCTGGCTAATTTTGAAAATCTGAAGTCAATCACTATACAGGCCAACAAGAGCCTATTCTCTTCATCACAGCTCAACAGCCTGAAAAAGACCATTTCCAGAAAACATCCAGGTGCCAAAGTCAAGATCTCAACCTACTAAAGCATCTTAAGGGCAATTTAAAAGGGACCCTGCATTAAGATACGCAAAATGTGCATCTTTAATGCAGGGTCCCTTGTGTTTGCTTATTAAGGTCTAGCTTATCTGTGCTTCTTTTCTGTATTTCAAGAAACCATCTTCCATAATCAGTTCTATCATCCCGGTTTCATTCAAATACTGAACATAGGATTTGAGCATTCTTTCAACCATGTAATGCTTATATGTGCTTTCTACATTAATCTCCCACGCTCTGACAATCTTACGCATAATATCTTCGTGTGTCATAGTCCCTTCAATCATTTCGTAGACGCGCTGGGCCCTGTGCTTGTAGAAATTGATATTGTCGGCAATCAAATCTGTGATTTCATCATAAATGCCCTTGTGTGCCATGACATACCTGCTGCATTTAACGCTGTACAGCTTCTCCTTACTCTTTAAGTCTTCTTTCAAAATGAATGCGTAGGGGAGTTTCATGCCTGCCATGACCTGATGGCTTATGAGTGCATCGCCCAAGTAGGCGACATCGTCTGGTGTGATGATGCTTATATGGGCAGGACTATGTCCAGGTGTCTGGAGAATTTTAAACTTTACGCCACACATATAAATGCTTTCCTGATGCTCAGGAATCATAATGTCTGTTTCACAAATCATATCTTCATAACGCTCAATAATATCTGACAGGGTCTGATTATTATAATACACCTTAAGGTTAGAGGGGGAACTGCAAACATGCGCCGCATAAGCCGACATGGCAATAGTACACTTGAACTTGTTCTTGAAATAGGCATTATTCCCAACATGATCGATATGGGCGTGACTGCATATAATACCGCGTATGACAAACTCATTTTCATCAATTAGAGCATCAATACCTTTCCTCTCACCCTTTGCCCAGCCGGAATCCAGCATAATGATTTCTTTTTCAGTGATTTTATAGAATGGGATATAGGACATTCCGGTATCTATACAAAATGTGTTGCCTTTTACCTTTATGATCTCCATGGGTCACCTTGCCTTATACTTTTAAACTGAAAATACATCATAGATTATACTATGTCGTTGCTTCACTCCGAATGGTCATTCATGTTCTTTCTGCTTTTCTTGTCTTTCTTATCTTCATACATAGACGCATCAGCGCTTTTCAGCAGAGTCTTACTATCTTCACCATGATCCGGATAGATTGCAAATCCTATGGATATTGTAACATAATAGACATTGGAATCGACACGTATAGCCGCTTTCATAGCCTTGTGCATTTCAGCGATTAGGAGATTGACATCCTTGCTCTCCTTGATATTGCGCAGAAGCACTGTAAACTCATCGCCACCAATGCGTCCCACAGTATCAGATTTACGGACACAGCCCGATAAACGCCTGCCCACTGCGATCAGGACTTCATCACCAATATTGTGTCCATACTTGTCATTGATGCTTTTGAAATCATTGACATCAACATAGAGCAGTGCAAACCTGGTTTTGTCTCTTTCGTTTTCAAGAATCATCCGTTCAAATCTATCAAAGAAGAGTCTGCGATTTGGCAGGTTGGTCAACTTGTCGTAATTGGCATTGTTTAAGAGCTCAATTTCCAGCTCTCTGCGCGCAGTAATATCTGAAGATGAACCGACCAGATACGTCACTTTTCCATACCTGATAATTGGCGTTAAGACTGTTTTCCAGTAGCGGTGGCCACCTGGCAGGTCAAAGTCTTCATCATAGGTTATACGACTTTTTTTGGCGACGCACTCGCCATAGCGTTTTGCAATCGTATCACCCATTTCTTTGCCTAGTAGCTCCTGAGGCGTACTATTTATAAGCTGTTCAAACGTATAACCTGTTTTATCCAAAAGTCCATGATTACACTGAATATACCGATATACATGGTCTTCTACAACCTCGACAAGGAACATGGCATCCTGAGTGCCGTTAAACACAATCTGATATTCCTCTGACTTCTGACTCAGCTTACGTTCTGTATCTTTCAAAACTGAAATATCCCGCTGTGAAGCATACAGGTAATGTACACCTGCCAGTTCAACGCCTGCAGCATTGATTTGAACATCGATGACTGTTCCGTCTTTTTTTCGGTGCTTTGTTTCGAATACACGCGGCTCTTCCATAAGGTCCTTTATCATGCTCACCACGTTCTCGCCCGGGACTGTTGCATCCCAGTCTCGAACATTCAGACTTTGAGCTTCCTCCAGTGAATACCCCAGATTGTCTGCAAATGAGTTGCTGAACATCACAACATTTCCATCGCTGTCCAGTATATGAACGCCATCAGCAGCATGGGTTAAGAGAGTCTTGAATTTTTCCTCGGATATATGCTGATCGGTGATATCGTACACACTCCCAATGGTCTTAATATGATTTCCATTTTCATCATACTCATGCTTTGCTCGCTCTTCCACATACTTGATATTTTTCATATAAGTAAGAATAGGATGCATGAAGCTATACTCTCGCCCTTCCTTAATGGATGCTCTAAACTCCTCCGATAGCCGCTTCTGGTTTTCAGGGCTCAGATACATGAGAAACTGACTGAAATTAATCGGTTTATCCCGCTCACCAATCTCAAAAATGTCGTAAATACTCTCACTCCAGTCAACCCCTTCCGTGATGGGATCAAACTCCCAAAACCCGATTTTTGCAACTTTTGAAGCGATGGTCAAAGATGTATTGACGGCCTTAAACTCCATATTTCTGTTTTCCAGCTCTACAAGATTACTTTCAAGGTTTGTGTTTGCGACTTTCAACGCTTCCGTCCTTTGAGCCACCAAGTGCTCCAGCTCTTCCTTTTTCATTTCGACGGTCTCTATCATATGCTTGAACGCATTATTCAATCTGCCAATTTCATTCTTCATTTCTGGCAAGGCACGGATTTCTTCCTTATACTCAGTATAGTCGTCCACATATTCAGTCAGCCTTACGATAGGTTTAACCAGCTTCTTAATGACAATCGACAAAATCGGCAGTATTAGACAGAGTGTAAAAACCAATGTAATGATACTGATTTTCGAAAAATCACTGATTGCGCTGAGGACTTCTGTTTTGGGCGTAGATATACCCAGCTTCCATCCTGGCGTTTCTGGAATGACGCGGTAAGTAACTATTTTGGACACATCGGTATTGCTGTCATAATATTCTATGACACCAAAAGCTTCTCCGCTTTGCTTTTCCATTTCCTCTCCGAGACCCACGAAGCCCAGGTCATTGCTGTTGCTTGAATTGGCATTCATGACCAAATCTCTATTAGGATGTGCAATAACCACTCCGGTACTGTCGAGTATCCAGGCATAGCTGTCATTCTCGAGTTGAAGGTCTGAAGTCACCTTCAGCAGGTTCTCGATTTCAATTGAGCCTGCTATTGCCCCTTCGAAGTCCCCTTTTCCACCATTTGCAGATACCAGAACTGCAAAAATTGGCAAGTCACTCGCTCTGCCGATAACAGCATCACTAATGATATAGGGTGGATTTTCTGAAATAAAAGTCTCATAATATGCTCTGTCTGCAACCGACCCGGTTTGATTTGACACGGTCTCGTAGCTTCCGTCCTCTGCAACATAGAAGAGATTCAAGAACGCATAGTCAGATACTGCATCCAACTCTTTCAAATGATCCAAAATACTAGATATGTCCCCTTTGTGAGGCGATAGATGCGTGTTCCAGGCTTCCAGCGCAGTTAGGTGTCTGCTAATCAGCTCATGGATTGACTGAGCATGCAGTCTGCTTATTTCAAGATTATAGCCAACAACCTGGTCTTCAATTTTTTCTGACCCATTGCTGTACAAATAAGCAAACGAGAGCGACATTACCGTAACTATGATGACACTAATAATGACGATTAGCTTATTCCCAATCGATTTCATAACAATCCCCCACCCCAAATGCTTTAGCTTTTCCAACTTACTTGTATATATACCTTTTTTAGCTCAGAACAATCGTTTTGTACCTTGCCGCCTTCAACTTGCCAAAGCGCCTCCATCTAAAAAGCACCCTCTGTATCAATAATCACAGAAGGTGCTTTACCTGTTAGGACTTCACTCTTACTATTTTTTACTACCGCCGTCACCAATTTTTGCTTCCGTTTTAAAATATGCATCTCGGATGTCTTGGGCCTTATCTTTCCAGGCTTCCACACCAATCCGCTTCATGGTACAAAGGTTGAACACCTTGATATTATGCGGTAATCGCGATGCACCGTCTGCAAGTGGCATAAGGTAATCACAAGGAAAGGCACCGCATTCAAAGCAGTAGTCCACTTCATGTTCCTCAGCACACGCTTTTGTCTTGCACTTTTTTCCCTGAATGCTCAAAAAAACACACTGATGTTGTCCCGTACACCCCTTACAGGCGAGAAGCTCTTTAGGTACTTTCATTGTTTCAGACACACGCTCTGCAAAGGCATCTGTCAAGTTCGTCTCATACAGCTCACAGTTAAAACAATCTATTCCGCATGGAGCCGCCAGTCTCAAAGTCATATTCGTCCTCACCTTCCAAATGTCCTAACACAACTTAGACCCTTTAACGTCCACTATGGTTACAGATTTTCACTGATTTTTTTAAGCTTTTCAAAATAGACCTGTTCATCGATATTTAAATCCGCCTTATAGAGCTGATTCATCTTTTGCAGTGTCGTCATAGATGCATCGTGCTCAAGCAAGACTTGGCTATGATCAAATAGCAGATTGTCCTCTTTAAACGGTCTGTCTGTATCGCGCATGTATTTGATCCAAAGTGCACATTTACATGGCTTTGATGGATCAACAAGACTGCACCGCATCTCATACATCTCTCTGAGCTGCTTCCTGGTTCGGTGAAGAAGCACCTTCACATTAGACTCTGAGGTCTCTAAGACTTGGGCTATGTCTCTGTTTTTTAGTCCCATGATGGTTTTTAAGAGAAAGCATGCCCTGCCTTTTTGAGGCACACAGTTTAAAAAACCATGCATGCATTTTTCCCGCATTTCATGAACAATGAGGTCATTTGTAAAATCGCCTGGACTTTCAAGTGACTGAAAAAAATCGCGCTCACTCATACCCAGTTCTTCCCTTATTGCAGTAAGCGGCAGCTTGTGCCACGTCTTCATGAACCGGTAGCTCTCATTGATGACGATTCGGTATATCCAAGTGCTCAGTTTTGCCTTACCATCAAAAGTTGAAAGACGCCTAAAGGCCCTTATAAACCCTTCCTGCAAGGCTTCTTCAGTGTCATGATGCGAGTAGGTGATTCTGTAGACAACAGCGTACATTTTTTTATACTCCGTCTGGTAGACTTCTTGAAATTGTTCCTGCAAAGTATGTATGTCCATTGCTCCCCCTCAAAATGCATCATAGAAGCTCCGCAGTCTCTTTCACTAAATAATCTTCACCATATTTATGTGCATCCTTCGACCTGCACATAATGTTGGTTACATGCATATAGGGCTCCAGCGCTGATGCTATAGCCACCAGTTTGCCCGCTGAAATGTATTTGTCTGCAGCGGACTTGGGTAAAAACCCAGATCCGACGCCCCTCAGAATATAATCAATGGTTTCGACGCTTTGATCAATAGACATCGCTTTTCTATTGGCTGAAAAGTGGTGATCATACCATTCAATAAAGGCATTGCTTATAGGTGCGTATACAATATCTTGCCCCTCATATTCTGGGGATTTCACATGGATTATCGGTTCCTCTATTTGACGGATCAAGTGGTACTTGTCACGTCTGTCATAATAACTTGTGTAGGCAACATCAATCAGATGGTCATCCAGGTAGTTGTAAAGCTCCCACGAGTGCTCAATTTTGATATTGTACTGCTGGCTCGAAAAGTTATTAAGAATATAGTCTTTCAAATAACAGTGGTATGCCAGCTGGTAGCTTCCAATATTGATGACCTCCTCGACCTTGATCTGCTGCATCTGCGTATAAGCTTCCTGCTCCATATCAACAAGACGCTTGATATATGGCAGAAGCTGTCTTCCGGCAAGTGTCAGTTCAACACTCTTATTTTCTCGCGTGAACAGCTGCTTGTCATAATAGTTTTCCAGGTCTCTAATTCTGTTGGATACTGTAGACTGTACCACATGCAGCCTCTTTCCCGCCGCAGTGAAGTTCTTCGTTTCACTGAGTACAATAAAAGTCTTAAAAGCAGATAGATCCATAGTCCACCTTCTATTCGTATTACGAATCGTTTTAATTATTAATATTCATTTCACAAATAACTGATTTCATTATACCATTTGCTTATCAGGAGGTAATTATGATCAAACTTATAAAATATCATGAAAAATATCGTGATGTGCTGATGGCATTTCACCTGAGCAATGAGGACAGCAAGTACACCGCTCTGCCAAATGCCGTTCTTGATGAAACACTTTCAAACGAACATAAGACTGCGGTCGTGATTCTTAAAGATGACTCCGTGGCTGGCTTTTTTGTGCTTCATGCCGGATCTGAAATCCAAGAATATATTGACCCGGTAAACACCCTTCTGGTAAGGGCCTTATCCATTGACAGCAAGTATCATCGGCAGGGAATCGGCTTTACTGCCATGCACATGCTCAGTCAATTTGTACAGGAACACTTCAAGGAAAAAAAGGTGCTTGCTCTTGCCGTCAACCTCAAGAATGAAAAGGCACAGCGCCTTTATTTTAAGGCTGGATACACGGAAGACCATCGCCGAATGGGACTAAAAGGTGAGCAGATGGTCCTTGTCAAAAGCGTCAGTCATAAATGACACACTGTGCTGTACTAGACCGGATCTAACCAACTGAAATATGCCCTCACAAGGGTTACGAGCGCTTATGATTGAATCATTTAGTCTATTATTTCCATACATGATACAATAGACCTATCTAAATCTGTATTGGAGAAAACGCTCTAATGAAAAAAATCAATTTCGAAATGCTCAGTGAATATCCTTTGGAAATTCGGATTCTTATAATCGCAGCGGCAGGGGGCATCCTTTTTGCCATTCTGACCGGTCTTTTCAATCTCTTTCTTGACCTTGGCTCCGTTCTCGTTGCAACATCTGTGGGGACCGCCATAGTTGGATTTATTACGCTCTATTTCGCCATGGTAAAAAAGCAATACAAGGTACCTGCCTACTTTGGCATACTTTCGCTCATGATTTTCCTTTATCCATACATGTGGATTGTCAATGGAGGCAGTCACGGTCCCATGTTCTTCTATATGATTTTCAATGCTGTATTCTGTGCTGTCTTATTAGCCTACCTGAATTACAGGCTTGTACTCGTTTTACAGCTGACCATCGTCTATGGACTGCTGGCCTTTGAGTACAAATATCCGGCTGCAATTGTTCCTTACCCAAGTGTATTGACCCGCTCTGTTGATATTGGCTTATCCTTTACCATTGTTTTCTTAGTCACATTTTATATGGTTGTCAGGATCATGAATGAGTATACAAAAAATATTCGGGAGCTGGAAAAGGTCAAAGCCGCACTTTCACACAGCAACGAGAAACTGACTGTCATTTCTGAAACAGACGAACTTACTGGAATCAGCAATAGACGCTGTATTATGAGTTTCTTGAGTCAACTTCTGCATCAAACCGCGGAAGCGCCCATTTCACTTATCATGATGGATATCGATTTTTTCAAAAAAATAAACGATACATATGGCCACAGTGTTGGCGATGATGTCATTCGGAAGGTCTCTCAGACAATGTCAGAAAGCATCCGAGCTACAGATGCCATTGGTCGTATTGGCGGCGAGGAGTTTCTTATCATTCTTCCCGGGACCGGTCTCGAAAACGCACTTGGAAAAGCTGAACACATGCGCCAGCGCATAGAATCCCTCACCTGGCCACATGAAAACATGCACGTCACAATCAGTGGCGGCGTCTATTGCAAGGACGAGCATGACACCCTCGATACGCTCCTTGATCAGGTTGATGCACGCTTGTATGCTTCTAAAAACAAGGGGCGAAATCAGATTAGCAAATAGGTGGCAATATATTTTATCGATTCGCCTTCTTGATAAATTGAGTATTTTGATCTAAATAGCACGCTTAAAGTATCCTAAACAAAAAAGCACCCCTCGTATTAATCAGTTGCAATTTATCAACTTTCTTAATACTGGGATGCTTATGAAACTTGTATCAAATCTTCAGTTTTTCTAGAACAAGATATTAGCGACGATGACTGCAAATACCAAGGAAAGAATGGTTCTTTCAATCCAGATGATAATGATATCCTTAAGCTTGACTGGAATATCTGTTGATAGAAGACATGGTATTGATGCTGAGAAGAATAGAATCGCAGAAACACTTACCACGCCTGTTACAAACTTCGTTATGATGTCTGATTTTACTACCAGTAGAGCTGGAATGAACATTTCAGCAATCTCTACACCTGCAGCCTTTGCGGCAAGCATTGGTTCAGGCATTTTCAGAAGATATGTGAACGGATAGAAAATATAAGCCACCATATCAAATATTGGTGTATACTCACTCAAGAGCAGACCGGCCAAACCGATCGTCAAAATACTCGCTGTAACTGCAGCACTCATTTTAATCGCATCGCCCTTGTAGTAATCAATGATGTTCTTACCTAGGCTCTTTGATTTTCTCGCAGCTTCAACCCCTGCATTAAAGGCTCTTGTGAATATGTTGCCTGAGAAATCAATATGCTCAACATGTTTATTCTCGTAGTAGTCATTTGGTACTTTTGAAATCGGATAAATTCTTGCCGTGATTGCCGTAACCAGGAATGTAATCGCAAAGCACGAGAAGAAATAAGCTGTCCAGTATTCCATAAGGTTCAGCGTATTCGCGATAACCACTAGGAAGGTCACAGAAACCGTTGAGAAGCCAGTTGCGATAATAACGGACTCTTTAGCCGTGTAAACGCCTTTTTTGTATAGATTGTTTGTAACAAGAACTGCAATTGCATAGCCGCCTGTGAACGAAATCATTGCATCCAGTGCAGATTCGCCTGGCGTCTTCCAAATTTTTCGCATTACAGGCTGCAAGAAGATACTCAAGAATTCCAAAACGCCATAGTTGAGAATCAGTACCAAACTGATCAATGTTACTGGAATCATCAGCGCAATAGGTATAACGATGAGGTTATAGAGAAATGGAATCATATTGGGGTCCAGCAAAACTGCTGGTCCGACTTCAAACACAGCCATAATTCCGATAACGCCACCAATCACCTTAATCACGGTAAAACCAAAATCAAACTTCGACTTTTTCCACACCCCTGTAACCAGTGGAATAATGCCTCCCATTAGAACCATTACAAGTGCATAATATGGAATAACTGGTCCAAAAGTCGCTTTAATCAGGTTGATGATATGTTGAATAATTATTGTAGATGTATCTCCAATTTTAACATCTACAAACATGATGAAAAGTCCTAATAATGAAAAGAAAATAAATCTGAAAATGCCTGTATTTCTGTCTGCATAGACCTCTGGATGAACTTCTGCTTCAATCTCCATATCCAGACCACTTGATTCTGTCTTCATAGTGTCCTCCTTCTTAATACCTTCAACCCCTTTAATCCTACAACAATTTTGCAAACACCTCTTTCTCTCCTTTATTTAGAGCATTCTCTTTTTGCCGATTACACCCATCCCAATTTCCTTTACTTTCTCTCTATATTCTGCAGGTGTTTTAGTCAACTCTCCCAAAGTTTCATACACCGGTGCATTACTTACATTGTTGGCAAATGGTGATGCGACATTGAACTCTTTCAAGCATTTCAAATGCTGATCGCGACCATACTCTCTTTTAAGTCGAACTTCATCCATATTCAGCGTTGCCGTATAGGTCATTGGCATTTTGTCGCACTTATAGACAACATGCCCTTGTGGATTGACAATGGTTGAGCTACCGCAGCTGTTTGTCGGATGCGTTTCCGTTTTTGCATCCGATGTCCAGATGAAAAATGCTTCATTTTCGAGTGCTCTTGCACGCGGTAAAATATCTGGAATATGATCAAACTCCATTGGGTCAGATGATGGACAAAGAAGCAGTTCTGCGCCCATTAAGGCCAGTGTTCTCGGAATCTCAGGGAAGAAGTGATCATAACAAATCAAAACGCCCACTTTGATGTCTTTCTCTTTAATATTGAAAACACAGTAGTCATCACTTTGACACGAAACTGAACTTTCACCGGGTTTGAAGGGTGCCTTTTTTCTGTATCGCGCAATCAGCTCTCCATCGGGTCCGAACACTGGACAGGTATTATAGTGTGCACCTTCCGGTAGTTCATCGCTTCTTTCTGCCATGGTTCCAGGCACAAAATATATTCCATATTCTTTTGCAATCTCAGAGAGAAACGCTGTCGCTTTCCCTGGTATTGTATCCGTTTCAAACTTACTTATTCCGTACTCAACACCCATAATCAACTCTGGCGTAACATATCCTGACATCATTTTATCCACTGATTTTTTGATGTACTCTAAATTGTCAGACATACTTATACTTACCGGCATCTGTATAATGCCTACATTTAAAAATTTACTCATAGAATGCCCTCCCTTATAGTTCAATTTTAAAAACTGTTGTAACTATAGGGTCAAGCATAAGAGGATATTTCCTTACACCTGGAAGCCTTGTATTTTCAGAATATAAAGAAAAAAGAAACATTATAGCGCTATAATGTTTCTTTTTTCTCAACAGGTATTTGAATTTCAGTTATAAAGTTGTTTGGGTCATCCGTGTGAAAAATAGTTATCCGACCAATTTCTACAGAATTTCCAATGATTTTATAAGCATTACTTTCAATGTAATCAACGAGCTTATCATAGGTTTTGGGAAGGCTGCTGTAGGACCCAAAATGATAGGTATAAGCATAAAGGTTTTCATCGATGGCGGTCAGGGTCTTGTCAGTATCCGGACTGCTATCACAATGTATTAGGCTGCCTATTGAACTGTAAATATCAAAATGCCGGCTCACAAGATTATCCTTGTTAATGGTAAGAACGATTTCTCCCTTTACATATTCACCGCGGGCCTTATTGGATATGAGAACGAACTGGTTTACAAGCTTGATGCAATCGTATAGATCTGAAATTTTGAATTCGACATTAACCTCAATGACTTTACGCTGGTCAATTTTTTTCAGGCCGTAGGTTTCTTGGCTGCTGTCTTTCTTGAATGCCGCCCTCTTATCAATGTAGTCTATCAGGTGGGCAGTAGATTCCTTCATATCAGAAATTGAACGCAGCTGCTTGTTCAGAATTTCCTCCTGTTCCAGCAGAATATCCTTCAGAACTCCGATATCCTTGACCTTCAGATATTCCTTGATATGCTCTAAAGATACACCCGTCTGTTTCAAGGATATAATCAATCCCAGCTGATAGAACTGGCTGTACTCATAGTATCGGTATCCGGTTTTAGGATCCGTATACAGAGGTTTAATCAAGTTGATTTTGTCATAATATCTGAGTGCCTGCTTTGATATGCCAAATAGCTTAGAAATTTCTCCAACATTGTATCGATTCAACCGCAACACCTCCGCTCGAAATATCTATTACCATACAGGTTATCAAATGCCCTTGTATTTGTAAATTGTAAATATTCGAGCTAGACCGTATCTGTAGCATTCCCTAAATTTGCAAAGCGTTTTCTTTCACTGCCATGCGTCGGGTCTATCCGATCCCATGGCCATCCTCCAAAGCCTGTTCTCTGATAATCTCCATATGCTTGTCGTATTTCTTCCTGCGTATTCATGACAAAGGGACCATATTGAGCGACCGGTTCATTGATGGGTTCCGCCTGGAGAATCAGGAACGATGCCTTACCGCCAATACTCTTAATGCTGTTTGCTTCTGGGCTTAAAAAAGCCTGATGGTTTTCTTCAAGTGTCTCACCGTCAATCTCAAGTGTCTGACCATCATAAAAATAAAGCGCTCTCTTTTGTGTTGCTGATTTCGCTGGAAGCTCGATGGTTGAATCCTGCATCAGGGATACTAGGAAGATATCCACATGATGTTCGGCCTGTGCTGCCCATGAATCCGGTGTGGGACCTAAAGCCTGCGTGTCAGCGTATTTTCCTGCAATGACCCGCACCGTGCTGATTGCA